>DATMPD010000110.1:0-8071 GCA_035567955.1 Edaphobacter sp. | reverse complement strand
CGTCACCAACCAGACCACCACGACCGGCCCCGGCGTCTACGGCTATCTTCCGCTCCCCTACGTCGCCGGCACCGTCGCCAACATCTTCCCCAAGTTCTATGACGCCGAGTGGAACTGGGTCATCAGCAACAGCATCGTGAGTCAGGCCAAGTTCTCCTACACCCGCTTCATCCAGCCGCAGAAGGCAGCCACCGACGGCTTAGCGCAGTATTCCCCTGCGTCCATGGGCATCACCAACGTCCCCGCCGGCGCGGCCAGCACCAACTTCCCCGGCAGCTCCTTCGGCCAGACCGGCGCAGTCTCAACCGCACTCACCGGATGGACGCAACAGGGCAACGCCGGCTCCACCCAGTCCGTCATCCCCGAAACCTACGCCGCACTCGACAACCTCCAGTGGACCAAGGGCAAGCACGCCATGACCATGGGCTTCACCTACGAGTGGCAGGAGACCAACGTGGCCGCCCCCGTAGGCCCCTCCGGGCTCGTCCAGTTGCCGTTCAACTCCAACTCCACCGCGCAGTACACCGCGAATTCCAATGCCCTGAGCCCGACCTCCGGTGTCTCCTTCGCCAGCTACATGCTCGGTGCGGTTGGTGGAGCGCCATCCGTCCTGCTTCAAACGGTCAGCGAACTCGGCGGCCGCTACCGTGTCGCTGCCCCCTACTTCAGCGACAACTGGAAGGTCAACAACAAGCTCACCGTCGACCTCGGCCTGCGCTGGGACTACTTCACCCCCTACCACGAAGTGCAGGACCGCTGGAGCTACCTCAATCCGAACCTCACCAACACAGCAACCGGTACGCCGGGCATGCTGCAGTTTGCCGGAAACCGCGGCGCGGGCGTGAGCTGCAACTGCAGGACCCCTGTCCACACGTATTGGAAGAACTGGGGTCCAAGGGCCGGCGTCGTCTTTGCGGTCAATGAGACCACCATCTTGCGTGCCGGCGTTGCGCGCGTCTTCTCGCAGGCTGGCGGCGTGGGCGGTCGCGCCGGCGCCTATCAGGGAACCGGCCAGATCGGCTTCAACGCCAACGCCAACGCCACACCCGAGATAACAACAGGCGCCAACGCCGGCCCGTCGTTCTACCTGAATAATGGCTCCGCATTTACCGGCAAAGGCATCGCCAACACCGACCTCCTCGGCAAGGGATACGTCTATCCCGCTCCCCCCACCCAGAACGCCGCGTCTCAGCTTCTGCAAACCGGCAACTACCTCAACAATGGAGCTCTCGTTTCGCCAGGTGGCGGTGGCGTCTCCTACGCCGACTTCTACCTCTCCGGCCGCGCCCCCGAATTCACCTTCTGGAACGCAGGCCTCGAGCGCAGCGTAACCAAGGACATGACCATCTCGATCAACTACGTCGGCGATCAGGCCCACTTCGTCAACACCGGCGCCAACGCTCGCGGCTACTGGGCTAATCAGTTGAACCCAATCTATCTGGCCGGCCTCGGAGGCGTCACCGACGTCACCGGAACCAAGCCCATCCTGATCGCCCCTGCCACCTCGGCCAACGTCGCAAAGGCGCAGGCGGCGATGGCGGGCGTTGCCGTCCCGGTGTCTTTCCAGACTGCCGCGAATGCAAATCCGAACAGCGCATCACTGACGATTGCAAACGGTCTGGTTGCCTTTCCTCAGTATGGAAATCCCGCGACTTCCAACTCGACCGGCAACGGTGTAGCCGATCTGTGGGGCGCAAACTCCGCCAACCTGACCTATCACTCCTTCCAATTCATGGTGTTGCAGCGCACAGCCCACGGGCTTTCCTTCAACATCAACTACACCTACTCCAAAAACATCGGCGACGACAGCACCTTCCGCAGCGGCTTCCCCATTCCCGCAGCGGCCATCTCGGGCGGCGGCCAAAGCTGGAGCCAGGACCGCATCGAGCGTTCGTGGACCACCATCTCCGCTCCGCAGGTTGTCCATGCCTTCGGCGTCTATCAGCTTCCCTTCGGCAAGAACCAGATCGGCGGCAACTCCTTCCTGGTGCGCACGCTCGCCGGCGGTTGGACCGTCTCCGGCATCTATACCTATGGTTCCGGTACGCCCATCCCTGTAACCTCCAGCCTGTGCAGCTCCACCAACTTTCCGCTGCAGGGTCAGTGCATGCCGGACGTGATGCCCTACGCAACCAACGCCCGCATCAACGGAAGCTACGGAACAACCCCCGGCGGTACCAGCGCATGCAATATCGGAATTGGACCCGGCTGCACAGCGGTCAGGTACATTGACTCGACGCAGTTCAAAAACGCAAGCAACATCTCGTCGACCACCAGCCCGATTTATCTCATCGGCAACGCGCCGCGTACCGCTCCCCTCACTTTGCGCGGTCCCGGCAACCAGGACCTGGACGCCGCCCTGCGCAAGAGCTTCAATCTGCCCAAGGAAATCGGAACCTTCGTCTTCGAGGTCGACTGCATCAACGTCTGGAACAAGACCACATTCTCGAATCCCGCATCGACCTTTGGTAACTCGAACTTCGGCCAGATCAGCAGCGTCTCCGGCACTCCCGGATCGCGCGACTTCCAGTTCGCCGGACACCTCAACTTCTAGCAGCGTATGCGTAAGCAGGTGGTTCAAAAGGCCTTATTTTCTAGGAGCGTGCTAAACGAAACGTTGTTTTGAAAGGGCGTGACTGTAGTCGCGCCGCAAGCGAACCCTATTCCTTGTGGCTTTTTAGCCACCGAGGGAATATCTTTCCCTTCGAAAGCTCTTTCGAACCAATGGACTCTCAGCGAGTTTGTTCGCCCCGTTCAGAGTTCGCCGCCGCCGTGATTCAACGCGCCGAGGGCCTCGCGCCGGAACTTGCGACCTCAAAGAGGAACATAGGAGCGCCGCAGCCTGAACCGCTGCCGTCCCTTCTCGGGTTATAGTAGTGACTCGCCGAGGCTCCCGGCCAAGGCAAACGCCCGCGTCTAGTTTTTGGCATTAAAATTAGTTCCTCTCTAGCAAATCTTCAGGGGACGGGAGTACAGTACTTCCGTTAACTTAACTCGATGCTGCTAGGTCTTCTTGATTTGAAGCTCTGAAATCGTCCGACGAAAGTAAGAACCGGTAAGTAGCAACAGAAGCGTGGCTTAAGTTCCGGCTGTGGTGGATTCGCAGTCCCCAGTTTGGCTCCCGCAAAACGTCCCTCGCTCGAACGCGGGTCATTCCATACTCTTGTTATGGGGCTGTCGCAAAGCTAGAAGGTTCTCAAAAGAGGTATCCGATGATGAAGTGCCCTCTTCGTACATTTGCCATCTTTGTCTCAGCTCTTTCCCTGTGTGTCTGCACCTTCGCCTACTCTCCATCAGATCCGCCCAACGTCGGCTCCGCAAAAGCTGCGGCGCCTCCTTCCTCAACCGGAGACACAGTCGCCATCCCTGGACCCCTGCGGTCCTTCATGCGCATGGCCGCGATCAGCCAGAAGGTTGCCCCGGAAGATGTGCTGCCGCTGCTTGCTCGTAACGTCTTCATGCAGGGATATCAAAGAGGCACTCCAACCGAGTTCCTGCTCTTGTTGGGCCGTTACGTCCAGCAGGCCAGAGAACTTCAGATCCTCGCAGGAACAGCCAACTCAATTCGTGTTACCAACTGCGATGACGCCGGCACTCTCGTTCAGATCCTCGGATACCGGTTGCGCGAAGGCTGTGGTTCGAAGAACTTCTTCCTCGAGACCGCAAATCCCGAGAGAGCGTTTCTTACCATCGACTCCGGCTTCCCTCTCACCGAACTAGAAGAGTCCCTCCAGAAAGGTGTCCCGTTCGTCTATCCCTTCGCGCCCTCTCAGGTGCCAGTGCTCTTTAAAGAATCGGATTGGACCACACTCAGCGCGGGACAGAAAAAAGGCTATAACAATTTAGTCGACATGCTGGTGAACGATCCAGCCGTAGCCCGTCTCTACTGGGCGCTCACGAAGAACGACGCTGAAACAAGGCTCGTCCTGCTGCGGTCCCCGGGCCTCCGAAGATTGCTCCCCTACGCCGCCACCCTTGATTTTTACGGAAGCCAGATAAGTATCCGCTCCGGCAAGGTAATCGTTCCGGGTGGAGCCTGGACCCAGATCTCCTGGAGAGATCTGGTCGGTGCAAGCCCGGAGAACCCCAGCGAGTTCGTCCCCCGCCTGCTCGCCAAGGACAACGGCTGGCTCGCCGCCTACTTCGACGTCCTGTCCCGCATCAGTCAGTCTCAGCGCGAGCACCTCACCGAGGGCACGCGCCTGAAGCGTTTCTACGAAGACCTTCGCGGCACCGATCTTGAGCCCAGCGCCACCCGAGGCGTCTTCCGTCAGGCGCCCGACCTCCTCGTTCTCTTTACTCGCGTCCAATGGGAGCCAAACGGAGAACCGTACGTCCCCGGAAATCTCGAGATATGGAAACAGATCCTTCGCCAGAAGACCGATTCAAAAACGATTCGCGACTGGACCAAGCGTCACACCTTGGATCATCCCGAGCAACTGCTCGACGCCATGGTCGCCTTCTCCCGCGTCGTCACCGACACCGGTCCGCTCCAGATCTATCTCACCATGTGTGAACTGGACAGCGGACGCCCCCCGGGGCAACGTCTCTCCCCCCAGACCGTAAGCCTCTTAGCCAGCCAGTTTTCGCAGTTCAACAACTGGTATCTGGTCTTTTCAGAGTTTCCCGAGTTGACCGATGAATCCGCGACAAACTTCGTCACGGTCGCCGAATCGATCGACAAAATCTCCAACGAAGCCCTGCGCGGAAACACCCTCGGCGCCTTCCAGGCCAACATCGGCCTCTGGCAGATCCTTGCCCGCCAGGGACAGATTCCCACCGCGCAATTAAATACATCATGGCAAAAAATAATCGCCCCTTTTGCCAAAATTTCTTCCGCCACACAGCTTTTCGACTCAACTCGTAGCTCCCTGGGAGAACTTCTGGTCGCAGCAGGGGGCGCCCCCAACGGCTCGCCAAGCCAGATCATCGATCTCCTCGCAGGCCCTCGCCAGGACACCCCCGATGGCCAGCGCGTCCATCAGGAACTGGCCCGCAGAATCCGCTCCGTACTCGATGACCAGCATCTGGTCTCGCTCGATACCCTCTTCGCCCTCAGCGACGGTTTGAATCAGATGTCCCAGGGAAAACCCGCCGACGGAATGCTCCCCCTCGCCGGCGAGCTGCGCGAATTCGAGATGCCTCGCCCCATCTTTACCCAAAGCGAGAAAATCGACTGGGCCCCGAGAGTCTACACCACCCATCACGCCGAGCTGCAGGTACAAACTGACCTCACCAAAGTCATCAAGACCCCCGGCACCCGTCAGCAACTCGAAGCCGCCCGAGGCCAGCTCGCCCCCTTCCTCAGAGACACCCTCGTCGGCTTGAACTACGCCTACTACGAGCCCCCCGGCGCTCAGATCCTCCACAACAATCCCCTCTTCGTCCGCTCGCACGACTTCACCGAAATCTCCGTAGTCGGCACCGAGCAGTTCTGGCAGACTCCCACGTTGCTGGGCGTAGGCACACCGGCCGGCGGAGGCGCTTATCTCATGGGCTCGCTCACCGACCTCTCCTACGCGCTCGCATCGACAGAGCAGGACTTCATCGCCCCGGAAAATGTCCAGGCTCTCATCTGGAAAGAACTGGTGCCCGACCTCCTCGTCAGCGCCACTCTTCCCCGCTGGTGGACCGTCAGCCCAGCCGAACTCCACGCCGCCGCTCTCTATCAGCGTTCCGGCGAAGAGCTCCTCACTGCCTCGGTAAAAAAACCCGAGCTCCGCGTCAAAGTCGTCAACATTCTCTCCGATCGCATGACCCCGCAGCGCCTGGAACGAGCCGAACTGGCTCTCGCCCGCGAAGAAGACCTCGCCGTCATTCTTCCTCGAATGATGCCCGCGGACACGTTCTATCTGGCCGCCGAGTTTCGCCGCAGATACCCCGCCGAGGCCGCCTCCTCAGGACCGGCAGGGCAACAACTCGACGATCTCGCGCGTCAACATCCGGCCGACGTAAGCGAGGAGCGCGTGTCGAAGGACTTCGGCGTCCCCCACCCCACCCTCGCTCGAACCTACGGCCGCGAGATCCTCAACGTAAAACCCTTCCCCTTCTTCGGAGGCTATTCCAGCCGCCTCTTCGGCGAGTCGTGGGAATCGACCAACCTCTACTGGGCGCGGCTCGCGGATGAACTCGGCTACTCCCCCGTCATGCTCAACCGCCTCGTTCCCGAACTCACGCGCCACATGACCGCCAAGATCTTCGCCACCGACCTCGAGGATTGGCCCGCCATGGTCCGAGCCATGCGAGAGACGGGCGAGGAGCTGCGCCAGGGCAAGATCGTCACCTTGCCGGCAGCCACCACCACCGCACTTCGTCAAGAACCAGTGAAAGAAGCAACCACGCCATAGGAGAATCATGATGAAAAGATATTTCCTGCTTTTCTGCTTGCTTGCAATTCCTTTCTCCGGCGGAGGAGCCGGAGCGGCGGCCCAGGATGATGCCTCGCGCATCCGCGTCAGCGTCGTTCTGGTACAACTCAACGTCGCCGTAACCGATAACAAGGGAAACTACATCTCCGGCCTCAAGCCCGAAGACTTCGCCATTACCGAAGACAAGATCCCCGAAAAACCTGCAACCTTCGAAGAAGGCAACGGCCCCACCCATCGATTGATGGAAATAAATTCATCCGACGGCAAGACTCTCACCCAGGTGGCCGACAACGGCGCCGGAGAACCAACCTCCTCCCCCGACGGATCCAGAAAATTTGCCGGAGCCAATGTCTTCATCCTCTTCGACACCAGCAACTACATGTACCGCGGCTTCGTCTTCGCGCAGGACGCCATCGCCGACTTCATCCGTTCCCTCGAAGGCGTCAGCAAAGTGGCCCTCTATTCCTACAGCCGCGATCTTTCCAAGGTGACAACCCTTACCCCCGACCGCTCTCAGGTCCTGCGCGGCGTGCGCAATACAGTCGCAGGAGATGACGCCGCCCTCTACAACGGCCTCCTCATGACAGTAAAAGACGCCGCCCCCCTCACCGGACGCAAGGCCATCGTCGTCTTCTCCAACGGCCCCGACAACGCCAGCCTCGTGCCCCCCGAAGACGTAGCCGAACTCGCCCAATCCACCGGCACCATCATCTACATGATCAGCACCCAACAAGCGGAATCCGAACCCGTCTCCACCGCCGTCTTCGAACGCATGAGCAAGGCCACCGGAGGCAAAGCCTATTTTTCCAAAGGCTGGCAGGACGAGAAGCAGGCATTCGCCTCCATCCGCGACGACCTCGCAAACCTCTACACCATCAGCTACTATCCCGCGCAGAATCCCAACCACGGCTGGCGCTCCATCAGCGTCAAGCTCGTAGGCAAAAACCTGCAGAAGTACCGCATCCGCACTCGCGCCGGATATCGCGTGATGCAGACCGCACAGGCAAGCCAACCCGTGCTTGAAGAGGCCGCTGTAAAGTAGCTCGGGAATCGAAGCTACACGTCGTTTCCCAGATGGAAGATCGGCTCGACGCCGGTTGCCCGCGCCAGGAGCGCGTGCTCCTCATGCTGTTCCAGAGGTTTGTAGTTCTGCGCCACGTCCATCGCCAGCCGGAAATATCTCTCCTCCCCGGGAGGCAGCGCAGCCGTCACCGGATGCCCCAGCGTCCAGCGCAACCCCAGCGACGCCTCGTCCGGAAAAGCCGCCGGCTGATACCAGCACTTCGGCTCAGGATGGCTCTTCTTCTGATCCGCAGGCCATACCGTCTTCGCCATCGCCTTCAGCGCCAGGATGCCCATCCCCTTCTCCTCGGCGCGTTTCAGAATCTGCGGGCCGAAGTTCGCCTGCGTGAACAGCACAAAGTTCACCGGAAAGAGCACCGTATCGAAGTTGTAGCGGTCCATCGCCGTCAGCGCCGTCTCCGCCGAGTGCACCGAGAAGCCGATGTAGCGAATCTTGCCCTCCTTCTTCGCAGCTTCCATCGTCTCCATCGCCCCGCCGGGCGCCAGAACCTCGTCCAGGTCCGTCATCTTTGTCAGCGCGTGAAACTGATAAAGATCGACGTGATCCGTCTTCAGCAGCCGCAGCGATTCTTCCAGTTGCTTCCGCGAAGCATCCTTCGTGCGCCCTTCGGTCTTGCAGG
>DATMPD010000109.1:0-17271 GCA_035567955.1 Edaphobacter sp. | reverse complement strand
CAGAAGCGGGCGACGATTGTTGGGGAGACGACGGGAGGCGGGGCGCATCCGGTTTCGGGGCACCTGGTGGCGGATTATTTTATGGTCGGAGTGCCGTTTGCGAAGTCGCTGGATCCGGTGACGAAGACGAACTGGGAGGGGACGGGGGTGGAACCGGATGTGAAGGTGGCTGCGGCGGAAGCTTTGGAGACTGCGCAGAAGCTGGCATTGGAGAAGATCCAGACCAAGAAGGACGGCAAGTAATCTACTCGTTTCCGCAAGAAACACTTCATGCGAAGGAGATAAATTATGACGAACCCGACTCCACCGGTTGTGGAATGCGAGAAGATGCATGTTACTTTGCCGGTGAGCAATCTGGCGGCGGCGATTGAGTTTTACGTCACGAAGCTTGGGTTCCGGTTGGGGTTTTTGTGGGGAGAGCCGGCGTTTTTTGCGGGGATCACGCTGGGGGCGGTGGAGATTTTTTTGAAGGAGGATACGCCTGCTCCGAATGCCGGTGCGGTGGTTTTCATGGTGGGGGATGCCGATGCGTTATATGAGTTTCATCGGGCGAATGGGGTGGAGGTGGAGGAGGAGATCGACGATAGGGAGTACGGCATTCGCGACTATGCGGTGAAGGACTTGCATGGGTATCGACTGGTGTTTGGTCACCACAGCTATAGCTTCGGGCCGAAGATTAAGATTGAACGGGTGGATGTGCTGGTGCGGCTGGAGAAACGGCTGGCGGGGTTGTTGCAGGATCTGGCGGAGCATAAGCGGATGACGGTGGGGAGTTGTCTGGAGGAGATTCTGCTGCATACGAATGAGGGCGTGGAGCCGCATACGAAGTCGACGCTGAGGTATATCGAGGAGCTGAAGAAGAAGCATGGGATCGATTACGACAGCCATGGGAGCTATCGGTTTGTCGAGGAGTGAGCGGGTGGGCAGGGGAGAGGATGGGTCGGGCTTCCGCTCTTGTTTGTTTGTCTTGCCGCTCGTGCAACCGCCACAAACGCGCGCGTTTGCTTCCACGAGCAGGAGTAGACGACCTCATCGTCCATTTGGCGAGGACGGGAGTGCACGGGTGGTAACCCCTCTAAAGTCGTAGGTTTAGGCGCGAGAATGTTGCGGAAGGATTTCGCGTTGGGGATATGCTTTCGATAAGGATTCTTGCGGTCAGTGCGCGGTCTGGAGACTGGCTGCGCGCAGCTGAAAGAGGGGAGATCGAACCCGATGACGCGGATGAGTGGATCGCTTTCTGGATTGCTTGGCATCGTGCTGGCGGTTACGTCGAGTGGGCCATTGGGCGCGCAGGAGACGCAGTCCGCGCCTTCTTCAAAGACGCAATCTGGTGTGCCGGCGTCGACGCAGGATGCATCGCAGGCCACGATGGAGCCTGGGAAGACCGATCAGTCCATGGAAGACAGGAAAGAGTCTGGGACGCCGTCGCAGTCGGCCGCAGCCACGGCATCGGTTGAGAAAGGCAAGAAGAAGGGGGAGCAGGAGTACACGGGGCCGACGACGGTGGTGGAGTTGCCGCCAACGCCGATGCTCGACGAGGAAGGGAAGCAGCGGCAGGATCCGGATGGCAAGCTGATGTTCAACCCGCCGATCAGGCAGCAGCGCGACAAAAAGGGACACCCGGTCTTCGACGCGGGCAAACCAGTATGGCAGACGAAGGACAATCTCGGATACGACGAAAACGGGAAGAAGCTGCATGCCGTGAAAGAGAAGCTGCCAAAGACAGTTTCGGTTTCGATCAGCCGCGGGACGCTGACGGTCGACGGACTGACAGGCAAGGCGGCGCTGAACTACGAGATCAAGGATCTGAAATACATTTACTTTTACGTCCCGGGGATTGGTACGACTGTGGTCTCCAATGATCCATTCCCAGGCGCTGTCGAACAGAAGCATGCGTTCGACGACAAGACGCTGACGGTGACGGTGGGCGAGCATGTGTTGCAGTTGTCCTCGGACAATCGGCTGCTGGGCAAGACGCCGGAGTCTGCTTTTGTGCTGGTTGATAAGAGTTTCCTGGTACCGACGAAGTTCCCGGTGGTGGGTTACGGGCCGATTCGCGTGGCACCGTATGCGTGGCCGGGCTCGAAGAGCAACAACGAGGATTTGAAGGGTGCAGTTGAGGCCCCGCCGCTGCCGGTGGACCTGCGGCCATCGCTGCTTCTGCAACCATGTCCCGCCGGCCAGATGCGAATGGCAGCGCGACCCGTGCTGCCCGGGCAGACTGCGCCGCCAAATCCGTGTGTGCCCATCGTGACTGGTCAGGCAACTGCGACGAGTGCCAATCAGGCGACTCAGTCGACGCGAAACATCCAACCAAACAAGTAGGCGGAGACGCACTTCTGTACCGACGGCGAGCTTAACGCAATATATTAAGCTGCAGCGGAATCGGACTCGACGTGAAGTCTCGAGGTATCCTTGCTCGGATTCATGGGCGAGCGTATACCCCTGCTGTTCTGTCGCCAATTATGAAATCCTTTGCCGTCATGCACGACAAGAAAGTGAAGAAAATGATGGGACATGATCTGCAACAGACGATGGCGCTGCTTGGTCGCACTCCGGCTGCTTTAGATGCGCTGGTGCGTGGGCTGCCGGAGACCTGGACGATGCGGAATGAGGGGGAGGGTACGTGGAGCGTGTTCGATGTTGTGGGGCACCTGATCTCCGGCGAGCGGGTGGATTGGCTGCCGCGGGCGCGGATGATCTTGGAATCAGGTGAGAGCCGAACGTTTGACCCGTTCGATCGTTCGGGGCATGTGCGGGAGGGTCAGGGGAAGTCGCTGGAGGAGTTGCTGGATGAGTTTGCGCGTTTGCGGTCGGAGAATTTGGGTGAAGTGAGTGCGTTGAATCTTGGGCGGGAAGATCTGGAGCGGCGGGGACGGCATCCTGCGTTTGGCGTGGTGACTCTGTCGGAGCTGCTGGCGACGTGGGCGACACATGACCTGACTCATCTGCACCAGATCTCGAGGATTATGGCGCACCAGTATCGGGAAGCGGTGGGGCCGTGGAGCGCATACCTTGGGGTGTTGCAATGTGGTGGGCACAGCTCGGGGTAAGAGCTTAGAACTCGACTTGGAACTCGGCTTGGAACTCGATGAGGTTGAGAGGGATTGGATCGCCTGCCGGCGGTTAACGGCGATAATGCGCGAGGTGTGGACGTCGCGGGCGTGGGTGGGTGGGTTGTTACAATTTAGGTTTGCGGTGTGTGTCTTGTGAGGGATTGATACGGGATGTTGCGATTTTCGACAGCGGGAGAGAGCCACGGGGAGAGCCTAGTGGCGACGGTGAGCGGGATGCCCGCGGGTGTGACCGTGGAGCAGGAGTTTATCGATCGCGAGTTGTGGCGGCGGCAGCAGGGGTATGGGCGCGGCGGGCGGATGCGGATTGAACGCGATACGGCGCATATTCTGAGCGGTGTGCGGCATGGGAAGACGATCGGGTCGCCGATTGCCATGGTGCTGGCGAACAACGATTGGAAGAATTGGGCTGACATTCTGCCTGTAGATTCCGGTGATTCGAGCAAGCATAAGGCTGTGGCTTCGCCGCGGCCGGGGCATGCGGATCTGGCGGGGAGTTTGAAGTATGACTTTCCGGATGCGCGGTATGTGCTGGAGCGGGCGAGTGCGCGGGAGAGTGCGGCTCGGGTGGCGGCGGGGGCTGTGGCAAAGCTGCTGCTGCGGGCGCTGGGGGTTGAGGTTGCGAGTCATGTGATTCGCGTGGGGAAGGCAGAGCTTTCGCGGCCCGCGACGTGGGACGAGATTGCGGGGTTGCAGGCGAAGGAGGAGGTGCTGCTGAACTGTGTTGATGCGGAGAGTGAAGCGGCGATGAAGGCTGAGGTGGATGCAGTGCTTCGGACGGGCGATACGGTGGGGGGTGTATTTGAGGTGGTGGTGCATGGGTTGCCTCCGGGCGTAGGGACGCATGCGAACTGGGATGAGCGGCTGGATGGGCTGCTGGCGCAGGCGGTGATGAGTCTGCAGGCGGTGAAGGCGGTGGAGATTGGGCGCGGGGTTACCGCGGCAGAGTCGGTGGGGTCGGCGGTGCATGATGCGATTGGATATGAAAAGCAGGGAGCAGGGAGTAGGGGAGAGGGAGTAGAAAACGCCCGGCGGTTTACCGGGTTTACTCGGGAGCAGAATAATGCTGGCGGGATTGAGGGCGGGATTTCGAATGGTGAGGATGTGGTGGTGCGGGGGTATCTAAAGCCGATTTCTACGCTGCGGCGGCCGTTGGCCTCGGTGAGTTTTGCTACGCGCGAGCCGGTAAAGGCTGCTTATGAGCGGAGCGATGTGTGTGTGGTTCCGGCGGCTGGTGTGGCGGCGGAGGCGATGGTTGCGCTGACGGTGGCGCGGTTGATGGTGGAGAAGTTTGGCGGGGATTCGCTCAAGGAGATGCAGCGGAATTTCAATGGGTATTGCGAGCAGATTCGGGCTTATTAGTTTGAGAGGTTAGGTAGAGAAGCAGATTCCTCCCCATTCGACTTCGCTCAGGGTGCGGGATGACAAAGAAAAGAGAGTGCTTTGGGAAAGATTCATGAGGTGGTGAAGTGGCCTGACCCGGTGTTGTCTCAACCCGGGGAGAAGGTGACTGTGTTCGACGCGAAGCTGAAGAAGCTGACGGAGGAGATGTTTGAGTCGATGTATGCGGCACAGGGGATTGGGCTGGCGGCTCCGCAGATCGCGATCTCTAAGCGCATCACGGTGATCGATGTGAGCTTTAAGAAGAATCCGGAGGAGAAGATTGTGCTGATCAATCCGGAGATCGTTACCCGTGAGGGCAAGCAGGTGGAGGAGGAGGGGTGCCTGAGTTTGCCGGAGATTCGCGAAAAGGTTTCGCGTGCGGCGAAGGTGAAGGTGAAGGCGCAGGATGTGACGGGGGAGTGGTTCGAGGTGGAGGGGGAGGAGTTGCTGGCGCGGGCGATGCAGCATGAGATTGATCATCTGGATGGAGTGCTGTTTATTGACCGGCTGAGTCGGTTGAAGCGGGATCTTGTGATTCGGAAGATTAAAAAGATGATTAAGAACGGCGAGTGGTGATGTCCTGCCGGACGGGCTCCCTGCGCGGGAGGCGGTCACTTCGTGACGCGTATACCTTGTCTGGGTGGGATGAGCGGCTTGGGTACTCGCGATGGTTGTGACGACCAACGGGAGTCCCGTTGCTGATGATGTGCCACGACCGGTACACACGCCACGAAGTGGCCGCTTCCCGCGCAGGGAGCCCGTCCGGCAGGACGTGGTTTGAAGAAGGGTTAACGTATGAAGCTGGTTTTCTGTGGAACGCCGGAGTTTGGGGTGCCGACGCTGGAAGCAGTGATCGCGGCGGGGCATGAGGTGGCGCTGGTGGTGACGCAACCGGATCGGGCGGCGGGACGCGGAATGGAGATGCAGGCTCCTCCAGTGAGGCGGGTCGCGATGGAGCGTGGACTACCGGTAGTGCAGCCGGAGAAGATCAAGAACAATGAAGAGTTTCGTGCACGGTTGGAGGAGATTCGGCCGGATGCGATTCTAGTGGTGGCGTATGGGCGGATTATTCCGCAGTGGATGCTGGAGCTGCCGCGGTTCGGGAATATCAATCTGCATGGGTCGTTGTTGCCTAAGTACCGCGGGGCTGCGCCGATTCAATGGGCGGTGGCGAATGGCGAAGTCGTGACGGGTGTGACGACGATGCGGCTGGACGCGGGGCTCGATACCGGCGATATGCTGCTGGCGCAAGTGTGCCCGATTGGACAGGAGGAGACGGCGGTGGACGTGTATGAGTGCCTCGCACCGCTGGGAGCGCAGTTGATGGTGAAGACGCTGCATCATCTTGAGGCGGGGCTTATCTATCCCGAGAAGCAGGATCATTCGCTGGCTACGCTGGCTCCGATTTTGAAGCGAGAGGATGGGTGGATTGATTTTTCGCGAACTGCGAAGCAGATCTACGACCGGTGGAGAGGATTTCAGCCCTGGCCGGGGGCGCATACGCTTCTGCGAGAGAAGAAGCTGATTGTGCAGAGGATGCATGTTGCTGGGGTTGATAGCGCTGAGCCGGGGCTTCTGGAGGTGCAGGGGGATGCGTTGCTGGTGGGGTGTGGTGGCGGGAGTTTGATTGAGCTGGATGAGGTGCAGATGGAAGGGAAGCGGCGGATGAGTGCGGCTGAATTTCTTCGGGGCAATCAGGTGAAGAGCGGCGAACGGTTGGGGCTGTGAAAGAAAAGTCTAAAGCGGGTGCGGGCAAGCCGGTGTCTGTACGGAAGCGTCCGGCGTCTGCGGGGCCTACGGCCGGGGTGGAAGTTGCGATTGCGAAGATTACGCCGGCGCGGCTGGCTGCTTTTGAGATTTTGAAGCTGGTGGGTGAGGGCAAGGGGCACAGCGATGAGCTGTTGCATTCGGCTCGAGTGGATGCGTTGTCGCCGGAGGATCGGAACCTGACGACGGCGTTGGTGATGGGAGTGTTGCGGTGGCAGATTGCGCTGGATGCACGGGTGCGGGGTTTGCTGCAGCGACCGGAGCAGAGGCTGGCGGAGCCGGTGGCGATTGCGCTGCGCATGGGGGCATTTCAACTCCTGCATCTGGAGCGGATTCCAGCGCATGCGGCGTTGAGCGAGAGTGTGGAGTTGTGCCGTGCGGCGGGAGAGCCGCATGCGACGGGGATGGTGAATGCCGTGTTGCGGAAGGTGGCTAAAATCACATCTCAAAATCGAGGCCCTTCGACAGGGTCAGGGCAGGTTATGGGGTACCCGGACCGTACGGCTCCGTTGTATGAGCCCACCGCGGCGTTTGCGGAGAGGCTGGGGCATCCGCGATGGATGGTGGAGCGTTGGGTGGCGGAGTACGGGCGCGAGGCGGCGATGAAGATTTGCGAGGCCGATCAGAAGGAGCCGGCGGCGGGCGCGATGTTCTCCGAGAGCGGGGGTGATCTGCCGCAGATGGATGACGGATCGCGGCTGGTGGCGGAGCTTGCTGCCGCGGCGATGCCTGGAGCGAAGCGGGTTTGGGATTGCTGTGCCGCGCCGGGGGGGAAGACGTTGATTCTGGCGCGGCGGTTGGTGGCGGCTGAGATGGTTGCAAGTGATGTGAGTGTGAAGCGGCTGGCGCAGACTGAGGCGAGGCTGCGGCGGTATGCGTATGCGGAGCATGTGCGGTTTGCGGCGGCGGATGCGGCGGATGCGAAGGGGGTTGCGGGGAGCTTCGATCTGATCTTGTGCGATGTGCCTTGTTCCGGGACGGGGACGCTGGCGGGCAATCCTGAGATTCGCCACCGGTTGAAGGTGGAGGAACTGGCGCGGCAGGCGGAACGGCAGACGGCGATTCTTGAGGGAGCTTCGAAGCGGCTGGCGCCAGGTGGGCGGCTGGTGTATTCGACTTGTTCGCTGGAACCGGAGGAGTGCGAGTGGGTGGTGGAGGCGGTTGTGAAGAAGGCGGGGCTGCGGCGAGTTTCTGTTGCAGGACTACTGGCGGGACTTGAAGAGCAGGGGATTTTGTGTGGGGTGGAGTCGGGTTCGATGGTGCGCGACGGGGCGCTCAGGACGTTGCCGGGTGTGCATGGGTGTGATGGTTTTTATGCGGTGGTTCTGGAACGGGATTGAGTACGTGTGTCGTTAGTGGGCGAGGGTGATGTGGACGGGATCGCCCTTGACTACGCGGTGGCCGGCTGGTGGTGTCTGGTAGATGACGGTGCCGATGGAGACGGATTGAGCGACAGGTGAGGCTGGTGAAGAGGCTGGAGCGGGAGCGGTGGAGGGGCTTCCAGGGCTGGTGGTGGCCGGCTGGGCTGCGTCTGGCGCGGTGGAGGGGGCCGGGGTGGGGGTGTTGAGATCTTCGGCGCTGACGATGCGCAGGCCGGCGGCGTAGGCGCGTGCTGCGGCGCCGGCTAGGGTGAGACCGGCGAGCGACGGCATGAGGAAGGCGTCGGGAGATTCGGCCTGGGCGGGCTCGCTGAGGAGGAGGCTGACGCGGGGACGATCGACGCCGACGGCGTTGGGGGCGGGGGTCTGGCCGATGACGACGCCGGGTGCTCCGGGGGCGGCGATGTGGGCGATGGCGCCGAGTTCGAGGCCGAGGCGGCGGATGTTGATGGAGGCGGTGCGCTCGCTTTGGCCGAGGACGTCGGGGATGGCGACCTGTTGTGCGCCGAGGCTTTCGGTGACGCGCACGGCCCACTGGCGACGGACGGTGACACCGGGTGCGGGAGACTGGGCGAGAACGTGGCTCGGGGGTGTGTTGGGGGAGTAGAAGCGATTTTCGAGGTGGAGGATAAGGCCGAGAGAGCGGGTCTGTTTGCTGGCGTCCGCGAGTGTCAGGCCGGTGAGGTTTGGCACCTTGACCTCGCGGCCATGGATGGCGAGGCGCATGGTGATGAACGCGGAGAAGAGCGCAACCACCAGCATGGCCAGCGCGCCGAGAACGATGTTGAAGAAGCGGTTGATTCTGGAGATCTTCATTGCTCTGTCAGGATATATGGCGAGTCTTCGATGTGGATGGTTATTCAAGGAGAGCGTGTTTGTTTTATCTGCGGGTACTTTAACAACCGTGTGAGCCGTTGTCTGCTGGCGTTGTCTTCCGACTTAGATTGGTTTGAGGATGGTTTGTGATTCGACCTTTGCGGGGTCGAGCTGGACGTTGAAGCCGGGGCCGGTGGGTAGCCCGATGTGTGCCTTTTCGGGGACGAGTGGGTTGCTTTCGAAGTGGTAGTAGTGGCGCATCTTGAGGATGAGATATTCGCCGAGGGGGAAGGTCATGGGCGACTGGCTGGCGATGATGTGTATCGCGGCGCGAAGGCTGTGGCCGTGGGGGATGACCGGGACATCGTGCAGCGAGGCGACGGTTCCGATGCGGAGCAGTTCGGAGGTGCCGCCGCACCACTCAGGGTCGGCTTGAACGACGGAGAGTCCTCCTGCTTCCAAGTAGCGCTCGACCTCCCAGCGTCCGTAGAAGTGTTCGCCTGAGGCGATGGGGATGGTGGTGCTGCGGTGCATGACGGCGAAGCTGTCGATCTTTTCCGGGTGGGTGGCTTCCTCGATCCAGTAGGGGCGGTACTGTTCAACCTGGCGGGCCCATTCGAGGGCGTAGTTTTGCGTCCATCCGCTGTAGGCGTCGAACATAAGCTCGGTGTCGTCGCCTACGGTTTCGCGGAGGATGCGGACGAGTTCGACGTTCTTGCGCATGCCTTCGGGACCGGAGCCCGGGCCGTAGCCCATGAACCATTTTTGATAGCGATAACCTTCTTTTTTGTTCGCGAGTGCGCGAGTGCGGACGGCCGCGGGTTCGAGCGAGAAGCCGAGACAGCTGGCGTACATCTCCACTGAGGAACGAGTGGGCCCGCCGAGGAGGCGATAGACGGGGACGTTATAGTATTTGCCGCGGATGTCCCAGAGGGTGTTGTCGACGGCGCTGATCGCCATCATGAAGAATCCGTCGCGGGAGTGGCGGTTGGAGCGGTACATCTGGTCCCAGAGCGCTTCGCCTGCGAGAGCGTCTTTGCCGATGAGGAAGGGACGAAGGTTTTCGTTCACTACGATGGCTGCGTCTTTTTCGATGGGGCCGTATAGTCCTTCGATGCCTCCGGCGGTTCGGATGCGCAGGTAGATCGCGGTGGTGGAGA
The DNA here is from genome assembly GCA_035567955.1 of Edaphobacter sp. Lineage (GTDB taxonomy): Bacteria > Acidobacteriota > Terriglobia > Terriglobales > Acidobacteriaceae > Edaphobacter. The sequence goes on along the minus strand of DATMPD010000109.1, from coordinate 7,692 downwards.
CTTCTTTCGATCCGGATGGCTTGTCAGTGTAGGGGGCCGGGCGGAGGTCGTCATAGACGTCGAGCGGGTTGACTTGGGGTTGCCTGTTGACTCCGGCTTCGTCGGTGTAACGGCCGTGCAGCTCGAGCAGTTCTACGGCTTCGATCTTCAGTGGACCGCCGGTTTGATCGGGCAGGGGCGCGAACGCTCTAGCGAAGAGGGTGCGGCTGGCTGCGAACGTTGCGGCTGCGCCAAGTAGAAAGGTGCGGCGGTTGGGGGCGACGCGTTGCGGCGCGCTCTTCTTCTGGATCAGGGATTGGAGAGAACTTGTCATTGTTTTTGGTGGAGGTGCGGTTTTTGTGGAGGGTGCGGCAGTCTGGCTAGCGGCGGTTGTCGGTGGCGGGCTCGGGATGGATGAGGAGGCGGCTGACCTCGGGGCAGTCGAGTTTGAAGGCGTTTTCGAGTTCGGTGATGATCTCGTGGACGCGGGACATGGGGAGATCGTCGGGGAGGGTGCAGTGGCAGTTGACCTGGATGCGTTCGATGCCGCGGTCGGCTCCATTGTTGTGGGCGCGGGTGACGAAGACTTCGTGGATGTCGAGAATCTCGGGGAAGGCCTGGGCGGTGCGGCGGAGGCGGACTTCGAGCTGGCGGTCGCGTTCGAGTGACTCCGGGCGCTCGATGGTGGAGGGTTCGCTTTCGATGTGGGTGAGGATGGTGGAGATTTCGGGGACCTCGCGACGCATCTCGGATTCGAGTTGCGTGACGAGGGCGTGGGCGGCGCGGAGGGTCATCTTCTCGTCGACTTCGAGGTGCTGCTCGACGTGGAGCTGGTGGTGGTACTCCTGCACGCTGACGTCGTGAATGTTGAGGTTGGAGCGGGCGGCGACGGCGCGGATGCGGTCGTGGAGGCTTTCGGCGCGGGACGCGGTGGGGATGGAGTGGACGACGACGTCGGCGCCGGGGAGATGGCGTTGGACCGCGTCTTTGGCGGCCACGGTGATCTGCTCGGAGCGCTGGAAGGTGAGATTGCGCGGCATGCCGAGGGTGACGTCGGCGAAGTAGCTGGGGCCGGAGCGGCGAGTGCGGATTCGGTCGACCGAGAGGACGCCGTCGATGGCGGCGAGGTCGCGGATAAGTTCGCGGTTCTGGGCGCGGACCTCTGGAGGCGTAGCGTCGGTGAGGGCGTCGATGGTGCGGCGGGCCAGGTTCCAGGTGACATAGAGGATGATGCAGGCGACGAAGATAGCGGCGATGGGGTCGGCGAGTTCCAGCTGAGGAATATGCCAGTGCTGGCCGGAGTAGGAGGCTGCCAGACCGAGGAGAACGGCGAGCGAGGACCAGATGTCGGTGCGGAAGTGGATGGCGTCGGCTTCGAGAGCTTCGCTTTTGGTCTCGGCGGCGATGCGATGGAGCTGTCGGGAGCGGGTGAAGTCGACGGCGATGGCGAGGAGCAGGACGGCGAAGGGCCACGCGGAGGGTTTGAGGGTGAGGTGCTCGCGGAAGACGATGCGGCGAATAGCCTCGGTGAGAATCCAGACGCACGAGGCGAGCATGAGGACGGTTTCGACGGCGGCGGAGAGGCTTTCGATCTTGCCGTGGCCGTAGGTGTGGTCGGCATCGGCGGGACGGTCGGAGACCTGGACGGAGAAGAGGGTGATGCCGGCGGCGATGAGGTCGATGCCGGAGTGCGCGGCTTCGGAGAGCATGCCGAGAGAGCCGGTGAGAAGGCCAGTGAGGAGTTTGAGGACCGTAACACCGAGGGCGGCGAGGACGGAGAAGAGCGCGGCGGAACGCTTGGCGTTGTGCGGGGTCGCGGCTTGCTCGGGCGTGGCCGTTTGGTTCATGAAGAGATGCTACAGGGGTGGGTGTCGGTTGTCAGTAAACGGTATGGCCGTTAGTGAGTGGGCGAGTTGGGACCAGGAATGATCGTGCCAGTGCCGCCGCCGTCTGACTTCAGGGTGGCACTCGCGATGGATTTGTAGGAGTGGCCATTGAAACGGAAGTAGGAGAGGCCGGCTTCAAATGCGCTCATATGCCAGCCCAGGACGATGTCGTCGTAGTTGCTATGGGAGGTGTGCTGAGTGGAGTAAAGCCAGCCATTGAAGTTCTGGTTAGGGGATGCGAGGAGTGTTGCCTTGGAGCCGTGGAACTCGACGATCCACATCGCTCCGTTTGCGCCCTGGCCGCCCCTGCACGGCCCCGGTCCTGCCTCGATGAGGATCGTTTTGTGACCTGGCGCAAGCGAAATGTTGCTAAAGCTGACCTTCGCCCAATCTGTGTCGTCCCCGCAGGCCCAGATGTCTTGCTGTGTGGAGCGCAGGAGGGTGCTAATAGATTGAGTTTCGGCGCGGGTTAGCTTGGCGGGAGGCGTTCTTGGAGCGTTGTAGGTTCCGTCTACCTGACTCCAAAGCGTTGTCTGGGCGTGGAGAGATAAAGCAGCAAGGAAGAGGATGAGGATATTGAGGCCGGTACGCACGTGGAATCGAAGCTTCATTTTGGAGAGATCGTATCAGGAAATGGCGGCGTGGGTAGGATTGCGTGCTGGCCGCTGTGGTTCAGGGTTTGGTGGCGTGATAGAGACCGGCGGTGCCGAAGGTATAGCTGGTCCAGGTGGCGTTGGTGAAGCCGGCGTTTTTGAGGAGTTGGATCATGCGGGCTGGGCGGGGGAAGCGCTCGACAGAGGCGGGGAGATAACTGTAAGCCGCCGGTTTGCCGGAGATGACGCCGCCTAGTTTGGGGAGGATAGTTTTGAAGTAGAGGTTGTAGATTGCGCCGGTGAGGCCTTCGGGTTGGTTGGCTTCGAGGATGCCGAACTGGCCGCCGGGGCGGAGGATGCGGTGGAGTTCGGCGAGGCCTTCTTCGTAGTTAGCTAGATTGCGGAAGCCGAAGGCGGAGGTGACGAGGTCGACGGAGGCGTCGGCGAGAGGGAGGTGGAGGGCGTCAGCTTCGATGGCGACGATGTTGTGCGAGGCGAATTTTTTTTGGCCGAGGGAGAGCATTTGGTGGGAGAAGTCGACGGCGAGGATGGGGGCGGCTTCCGGGTTTGTGGGGCGATGTTTGAGGAGCGCGAGGGTCATGTCGCCGGTGCCGCAGCAGAGGTCGAGGGCGACGGTCTCGGGGTGCTGGAGGATGGGGCGGAAGAGGCGGGCGGTGCGGTGCCACCACCAGCGATCGATGCCGACGGAGAGGAGGTGGTTGGCGCGGTCGTAGGTGGGGGCGATGGTGTCGAACATCTGTTGGACGTTCGCGGCGGCGGCTTGTTCGGTAGTGACGCCGGCGGGGCGGGCTCCGGTGGAGCGTTCGTGTTCTCGGAGGGGATTCATATCTGGCGGTGGACTTTGTCGAATCGATTGCCGGACAAGTGGAACGAGATCAATTGCTGATGTCTTTGATTCTAGCCGCGCTCTGAAGGTCAGGTCGAAGCATTTCGAAGGTTGCGAGAAGTCCCAGATGGGCCTCAGTGACGGAGTTTGCCCAGGCTTCCGAGACGAATGTTTCGTCTCTTGGGACTTTGCCCTTGAAATCTGATCCGAAGGCTTCCAGATTCTGGATCGAAGCAATTTTAGCTTCCGGATCGCCATCCATCCCCGCGTGGATGGCGATCAACCAATGGACATATGGAACGCTATAGTCGACGTGGTCACGCAGAGTTTCGAGAAAGTTTCGCGCTTCCCGTTGTTGCATCCCGCTGGCGCTCTTCGCCGCTTTCAATAAATCGAAGTATGCATGAACCAATCTTTCGGATTGGAAGTCGCGAGTGGCTCGGTGGACGGCCCAGAGGGTTAAGAATTGCTCCTCAGTCTTCGCGTCGATTGTCACGCGAAGGAAGTCCGGACACCTTGGGCAGCGATCCAGGACGAAGGAATCCAGTCCCGCCTTTCGCCAGTGTTCAACGTAAACTGGCAGCGATTCGAACGGAAACTGATGAACGCCGCCAGCGATCTTAACCGTCTTGAGATAATCCATGGCTGCAAAGCCGGAGGTGAAGATGAGCAAAACGTTGCGGTCAGGATTCGTAGTTCTGGATGAAAACCAGCCTTTGTTTGCCGCGTCCACGGCGAGATATAGGGCCTGGGGTCGTCTTCCGGCTTCCAACATCTTATTCGCCCGTCGCTTGATCTCTGGGGCAGCTACTGCGAGAAGCTTCGGGTCAATTAGCCTTTGACCTGGTGAATTTGAATTGTCATTACGCAATTGACCGTTGGGAAGCTGCAGCTTAAGAGAGGTGATTCCTTCGTCAACCTTTCCGGACTGAAACAGATTTTTGAAGAGAGGCATTCAAAGCTCCTTAAGCCTAATGGTCCCAGCGCTGGCTGTCCGACGATCATACAGAACCTCCCGATGTGCGACGCATGATGCCGAGCATAGATTCGGTTGCGGATGAGAGTTCGGGGTCTGTGACGTCACGGACGATTTCGGTTTTGCCGATGGCGGTGGGGAGGACGAAGGAGCGGATGCCGCTGCGGTTTTTCTTGTCGCGGGAGGTGAGGGCGACGAGTTTTTCGGCGGTGGCTTTGAAGGGTGGAAGCGGGCCGTAGCGGAGGATGAGTTGGGTGATGCGGTCGGCGTCTTTTTGGGGGATGGTTTTGCGCGCCGTCGCGACGTTGAGGGCGGCGATGCTGCCCCAGGCTACGGCTTCGCCGTGGAGGAGTTGCTTGTAGTTGGTGGCGGCCTCGATGGCGTGGCCGATGGTGTGGCCGAAGTTAAGGATCATGCGGAGGCCGGATTCTTTTTCGTCCTTGCTGACGACGTCGGCTTTGACCCGGACTGACGCAGCGACAACGCGCGTGAGGGCGGCGGGGTCGCCTGCGAGGATGGCTTCGGCGTTTTGTTCCATATAGCGGAAAAGTTTTGCGTCGTAGATGATGCCAGCTTTGATGGACTCCTGCAGACCGGCGCGGAGCTGTGCGGGTGGAAGCGTGCCGAGGAGGTTGGTATCGGCGAAGACGGTTTGCGGGTGGTGAAAGCTGCCGATGAGATTCTTGCCGGCGACGAGATTGACGCCGGTCTTGCCGCCGATGGAGGAGTCGACCTGGGCGAGGAACGTTGTTGGGATTTGCACGTAGCGGATGCCGCGCATGTAGATGGCGGCGAGGAAGCCGGTCATGTCGCCGAGCACGCCGCCACCAAAGGCGAGGAGGAGCGAGTCGCGGTCGGCGCCGGAGGTGGCGAGTTGCTGTGCGAGGGATTCGACGCTGCTCAGGCGCTTATGCGATTCGCCGCTGGGCAGGAAGAGAATGGTTGGGGATTCTTTAAAGCTGGCGAGGAAGGGCTTCGACCAGAGAGCCCAGATTTCAGGTGAGGTGATGACGAAGGGGCGGAAGGGGCGGCCCGGGTTTAGTTTGCGGAGACGGGAGTGGAGGGTGGGGAGGAGGTTTGGGGCGATGGTGACGTTGTAGGTTGCGGAGGGCGTGTTGACGGGGATTACGGGCACGGTTTCTTCATCGTATATGAAAGACTTTGTCCTGCCGGACGGGCGCCCTGCGCGGGCGGCGGTCACTTCGTGACTTGTATACCCCTTCGGTTGGCGCTTCCGTTGGTCGCGAGGGAGACTGTGCCGACCACGGGAGGACCACGCGAAGCTCTAAAAAGGCGTGCGAACGCCCGCCCCGCGCGCAGCGGGCCGTCCGGAAGGACCTGGCCTTTCAACTCCGGTAGCATTGATACATGGAACGAGTAGATTTTCTGGTGATTGGGGCGGGGATTGCAGGACTGAGTGCGGCGATTCGGCTGGCGGATGCTGGCACGGTGCTGGTGGTGACCAAGGAGGAGCTGGCGGAGTCGAATACGGCTTATGCGCAGGGCGGGATTGCGGTGGCGATGGGGGGAAAGGAAGATGTCGCGCTGCATCTTGAGGACACGATGGCGGCAGGCGATGGGCTGGTGAATCGTGAGGCGGCGGCGGTGCTGGTCGAACAGGGACCGAAGCGTGTGGGGGAGTTAATTGAGTGGGGGACGGCGTTCGACAGGGATGCTAAAGGGCGGAACGGGGAGAGCGGCGAGCTGTTGCGGACACGCGAGGGCGCCCATAGCCTGTCGCGAATTCTGCATGCGAATGGCGACGCGACGGGGAGGGAGATCGCGGTGTCGCTGCTGCGGCATGCGCGGGAGGTTTCGCGGATTGAACTGATGGAGTGGACGACGAGTGTGGATTTGATCGTGGAGCGCGAGTGTGTTGTGGGGGCGACGCTGCTCGATGGTGAGGGAGGGCTGCGGGTGGTGCAGGCGCGGTCGGTGCTGCTGGCGAGTGGAGGCGCGGGGCAGGTGTACAGCGATACAACGAATCCTGCGGTGGCAACGGGGGACGGGATTGCGATGGCTTACCGGGCGGGGGCGGCGGTGAGCGATATGGAGTTTTATCAGTTTCATCCAACGGCGTTCAGCGCGCCGGGGGCTCCGCGATTTTTGCTGAGCGAGGCGCTGCGGGGGGAGGGTGCGCTTCTCATCAACGCGAAGGGGGAACGCTTTATGGAGCGGTATCATCCGCTGCTGGAGCTGGCTCCGCGTGATGTGGTGGCGCGGGCGATTACGCATGAGGGCATGGATGGGCCGGTGTATCTGGATATGCGGCACGTCGGAATCAAGAAAGATTTGCAGACGCGGTTTCCGGGGATATCCGCATTTTTGGCGAAGTATCAACTTCAGCTGGGGAGGGATTTAATTCCGGTGCGGCCTGCGGCGCATTACCTTATGGGTGGAGTAAAAGCGGATGTACAGGGAAGGACTTCGCTGCAGGGGCTGTATGCGGCGGGAGAGGTCGCGTGCACAGGGGTGCATGGGGCCAACCGATTGGCGAGTAACTCCCTGCTCGAGGGGCTGGTGTTCGGGGTGTTGGCGGCGGAGACGATGGTGGCTGAGGCGCCGGTGGAGGGGGCGAATTTCGCGGCAGTTCCACAGGCCGCTGGTGCGACGCCTGAGGCGGCGACCGAGCGATGGATCGCGGATCTGCGCAGGTTGATGTGGAAGGATGCGGGGCTGTTGCGGGACGGGAATGGATTGCGCGAGGCGAAGCGTGGGCTGGATGCGCTGGCGGTGACCATGCCGCGAGGCATGTTTCGGCGGGCGCTGGAGGCGAGGAATCTGCATGTTGTTGCTGGGCTGATCGTGGCTTCGGCGCTGGGACGCGAGGAGAGTAGAGGAGCGCATTACCGGAACGATTTTCCGCTCCACAGTACGGTGGCGAGCCACTCGGTGATGCAGCAGGGGAGGCTGGAGTTTGTGGCTTAGTGTCGAGGAACGGAGATCTTTGGCGTGAAGGCTGACCGGTATCTTCGCCGTGTGGTGGTCGCCATCGTGGGTGCGCTGGCCTCGTTTTGCGTGGTGGCAATGGTTATTTATTACAAGATGGCCGGCGTCGCGGTGAATGGTTTTCTGCACGGCGGTCCGGCAACGCTGGCGGCCGCCATGGCTGGACTGTTCGGTGGCGGTCTGGTGGCAATCGTGGTGCTGATTCTCCTGCTGCGCTTGCGTTAGAAGATCGTCATCAGCAAAGGTATAACGATACCGCCTAGAAGCATTACGGTGGTCAGCCGTCGATTGCGGATGTACTTGTAGGACATGTAGAGGCCCGAGAGGGTGGAGACGAAGAGGCCTATGGAGACGAGGAGGAAAAAACATTTCAGGGGCAGGGGGTTGTGGGATTTGGGTGCAGCTTCGCCGGGTGTTTTGGATGCCTCTACCGGCGCAGGCTGAAGTGTGTTGGAGGAGGAC
>DATMPD010000108.1:0-7056 GCA_035567955.1 Edaphobacter sp. | reverse complement strand
GACGATGCGCCAGCGGCTGGCGCCCAGGGCTCCGCGCACGGCGATTTCTCGCTGTCTTATTGTCGAACGCGCGAGCATGAGGCTGGTGGCGTTGATGCAGGCGATAAGCCACAACACGCCCGACGCTCCGAAGAGCGCCAGCAGGGCCTTCCTGAGGTCGCTGCCTACCAGGGTGTCGTCGTATCGCTGCAGTTTGATCGAGGTGACTCGCTCGCGGTCGTATGGGTCGGTGTAGTCTTTGGCGACGTCGGATTGAATCGCCTTTAACTCTGATTCCGCGGTGCCAGGGTTTAGATGGGGCTTCAACCGTGCGATGACCTGGTAGGTCGGCGTAGTATTCGGAGTCCGGATGCTGTCTTTGTCTCCAATCACCTTCGGCAACCAGACATGGGGATCGGCGTCGCCGAACGGGAAGGTAAAGCCGCGGGGCATGACGCCCACGATGAGGTACGACTCTCCGTTGAGCTTGACTATTTTGCCGAGAATGTTTGCGTCGCCGCCGTAGATGGTTCTCCATATGGCGTCACTGAGGATGATGTTGTGGGCCTCTCCAGCGAGAACGGAGCCGTCGCTCTGTCCGTCAAAGCCGCGGCCCATGGCCGGCTGCACACCTAACACGGCGAAGAGGTTGGCGCTAACCTCGGGAGCATTGACGTGCGTCGATGCTGTATTTCCGCCAAGGAAGGAGATGTGGTTTGTCGGCCGGTAGAAGGCGATCTCTTGCAGGGTGTGACTACGCTGCTTCCACTGTCGCAGATCTAGGAAGGGAGTGCCGCCGTTTACCCCTTTTTTGCCTGCCTCGCTGATCGTGACCAGTTGACGCGAATCTTCGTAAGGTAAGGGGCGCAGCAGGACATGATCGACTACAGTGAACATCGCGGCGGTGGCACCGAGGCCGAGGGTAAGGGTTGCGATCACGGTGAAGGTGAAAACAGGCGATCGTTTTAATTGGCGGAGGGCGTATTTCAGGTCCTGTCCGAGGCGCTCGAGCCCGACCCAGCCCCAGGTTTCGCGGGTTACGTCTTCGATCAGCGCTACATTGCCGAACTCGCGGATGGCGGCTGCGTGCGCGTGTTTGGGGGATTCGCCGCGGTTCTGGCGGGTCTGGATGTCCATCTGGAGATGCGCCTGAATCTCCTCGTCGAGTTCTGCCTTGCGCTTCGTGAACAGGCGGGAAAAGAAGCTCATGCTTCGTCTCCTTCGGGCGCGCGGTGCATGACGGCACCGATGACCTCGACCATGTGCTGCCAGCGGCTGAGATCGGAGGCTAGCTGTTTTTTCCCAGCGGCGGTGATTCGGTAGTACCGGGCGCGTTGGTTGCTTTCGGTCTGCTTCCACTCCGAGCGCACCCAGCCCTGGCGTTCGAGGCGATGCAGGGCAGGGTAGAGGGAGCCGGTTTCGACCTGCAGGACTTCTCCGGAGTGGACGCGCAGGGCTTGCACGATTCCATATCCGTGGTGGGGTCCCCACTGCAGCGTCTGGAGGATGAGCATGTCGAGTGTGCCCTGGAGGAGCTCGATCCGGTTTTTGTAGCGATTTCTTCCGATCATGATGTAGCCACTCTACACCTGTTGGAGGTAGAGTGTCTACGGCACTCGGGCCCAACACGAAGCCCGGCGCAGATCGGGGACCTCGGATCTGCAGCCCCGATGCGTTCAGGTTCCGTCTTTTTTTGAACGAATTATCCAGGTCCAGGCCAAAGCGATGGCTGAGATCGAGACCATCATTTCGGCCCAGATGAAAGACATATAGTCGCTGAAGCCGCCTACTGGAGGTACGCCGGGCTGAATGCTCCGCAGCGCGGGAAGACCAAAGATGAGGGTTATAGAGAGGGAGAGAGGGAGCAGGTTCATCGCACCCGGAGATGCAGTCACAGTCAAGACCATCCTCACAATGCTGATAGCCAGTACAAACATAAGCCCCATAACCATCAAGGAAATGCTGATTACGTTATTTGCTCTTCGCATTTCGACAGCGGTCTGCATGAGCTTGTAGGTGGAGTTCTCGGTAATCGTTCCGGCGAACTTGATTCCCGGAATTGAAGCGACGAAATTTTCCTTGATGGGTACGGGTTCACTGTTATCAAGATCGCTCGCTCCAACGATCAGCGTGGTCGATAGTGAGTCGGTGTTTTCGTCGAGAGTATCGTCAGGCGGGGGCTCGGTCTTCTTTTTTGTCGGCGCGGTGACCACCAGTTCGATATCCGTCGTAAAACGATCGAAGGGATACCTGCTTTGACTTCCCGAGAGAAGAATACTGAAGTCGATTGGAACGATTCGCTCGCCTTTGGGAAAGACCGTCTTTTGTTTTCCGGAGACCGAATTGACCAGGAGCGTCAGATCGGTGGCCGGAGTGGTTTTGTCGATGGAAAATCGACCCATGGGGATGAGCCTGATGCGCCCGTGCAGCAATCCCTGCGTGGTGTCGACGGACGTTATCTTAAGGTTGGCTATGACGAAATCGTTGTCTGTGGCGGAAGACTTAACGATAGTGAGAGCACGCCGGCTTTCTTCGGTCAATCCCATCCAGAGAACGGCGCAGTAAACCAAAATGACGCCAAGAACAGTGGACACTCGAATTAACTTGTGAAAGATGCCCATGCCAGAAATCTCTCCGCGATCAGTTTGGCCGAAGTCAAGCTAATAGTTAGATTCTAGTAGGGGCGTACCGTCCGAGAATTCCCGGGCCCGTTTCGATAAAAGACGAGTTTCTATCATGCAGAGCGAGTTGGCAAGTTGGAACTGTAGTGACCGACCACAGTTCCGCAGGCAGACTCGAGCATTCAGGAACTTGAGAGATCTTGCGGCACTATGCGGCGATGGCCCGGGTAATCGGCGGCGATTTTTGAGGTCGATTAGCAATGACGTACTTGAGGAGACATCAGGCGTAACGGAAGAGTGCTTTGAATCCGTAGTCCATGTGTTGCTGGATGTGGCAGTGGAAGAGGGAGAGGCCGGGCTGGTTCGCGGTGAAGTCGACGATGGCGCGCCCATAGTAGGGGACGACCACAGTGTCTTTGAGGATGCCGGCGGTCTTCTTTCCGTTGATCTCGGCCAGCTCCCACAGATGACGGTGCAGGTGCATAGGGTGGGCGTCGTCGGTGCGGTTGCGCATCACGAGCCGGTAACGTGTGCCCTGGTGCAGCACGAACTCCTGCTCGTGAGGGTATGGTTTGCCGTTGATCAACCAGGAGTTGAACTTGCCGTCTGCGCGGGGGACCTTTTCGAAGATCATTTCGATGGTCTGCTGTGGGGCAGGTGCGCTGGAGGTCGAAGTGCCGAAGATGGTGTAGTCCCACGGCGCTTTGGGCGGGTCGATCCACTGCGGCGGCCGATGCTGGCCGGCGTACTCGACTACAACGCCGAGGCCTGATTCGCGGACCATCTTCTCGGTTGAGCCGAGAATCCAGACGCCGGGGTGGTTCATCTCGATGACGACGTCGATACGCTCGCCTGCGCCGAGAAAGATCGAATCGAGTGACTGGGGCGTTGGGACTGGGTTGCCGTCGAGAGCGATCACCTTCATCTTGTGGCCGGGGAGCGCGATGCGGCGGTTCTCAATCGCGCTGGCGTTGAGAAAGCGGATGAGCAGCCGCTGGCCTTCGCGGACGCGGATCGGTTCGCCTGAGCCAAGCGACTTGTCATTGATGGAGTAGGTCATCGAGCCGACCTCGAGGCCGTTGGGGTCGGTGTTCAGAGTCTGAGGCTTCTCCAACATCGGGCTGTTGTGGGTGTCGTCGTCATCGTCTTCCATCGTGGCGGTGAAGAACGGCTCCCAATCGCGCAGCGCGAGGAAGAGCTCCTGGTCGTAGTGGCCGGGGTCGTTGCCGCCATCGACGTAGACGAAGCCGAACTGGCCGGTGTAGGAACCCTTGTGGAGATCGTCCATCGCCATGGCATGCGAGTGGTACCAGCGGCTTCCGGCCGGGCCGGGTGTGAGCTGAAAACGGCGTTGGCCGTGCGGCGGGACGTGCGGGGAGCCCTCCTCGCTGGTGCCGTCCAGCTCAGGCGGAATGAGCATACCGTGCCAGTGCACGAACTCCGGAGTGTCGGTGTCGTTGATCACGTCGACGGCGACGGGCTTGCCCTCGCGCATTCGCAGGATTGGCCCCGGCGCCGTGCCGTTGTAACCGATGGTGGAGATGATGCGCGAGCGATCCAGCTCGACTGTTACGGGGGAGATGCGGAGGGTGTAGTCTGCCTTGCCGTTCGAAGGCGCGGCAGGGGGCATCGGCATGGCAGTCTGCGCAAGCAGGGGAAGCCGCGTCGCTACGGCCTGCGCCAGGGTCATGCCGCCGAGCTTGAGTAAGTGGCGTCGTTTCATAAAAAGCTGCTGATTCCGAAGCGGTCGTCGAGTTCCTGCATGGTCTCACGTTGAAATCCGCCAGGACAAGAGCGGGAAAGCAACAAGTCACGGGTTCGCTTCGTCTATTAGACAGCGCGGCGGGCATTTCTGGTACTCTCGCCGAACAACTCCTTTCCGTGGAGGTCCGATGAAGCTCTCGCAGATTGCGTTGGTATCGGTGGCGGCTGCCACCTGCTGCGTGGGGCTGCGGGCCTATCAACGAGTGGCGGACTTCGGTTTCGGCAACGATGACGCTCCGAACAATGTGAAGGCGGAGTTTTACTGGTCTCGCCTGGCTTACAGCTCAAATATGCAGAGTTTTAGCGGTGGCTACGGCGGCCGCGGTTACTGGGGGCGCTCCGCCTGGTCGCGCGATTATCCCAAGGCTGACCGTCAGTTTCTGATTGCCATGCATCGGCTGACCCGTATCGACGGCCGGCCGACGGAGCAGGTCGTCACTCTCAACTCTGACGAGATATTCAACTATCCGTGGATTTATGCGGTGCAGGTGCAACGGTGGTCGTTTACTGACGAGGAGGCGAAGCGGCTGCGGGACTATTTGGCGAAGGGTGGTTTTCTGATGGTGGATGACTTTCACGGTACGGAGGACTGGGAGAATTTTATGAACGGCATGCGCCAGGTGCTGCCCGACCGTCCGATTGAGGACTTGCAGAGCGGCGACGAGATCTTTCACACCCTTTATGACATTGACGACAAGATGCAGATACCAGGCGAGCAGTATGTGTGGTCAGGCCGCACCTACGAGAAGGATGGCTATCAGCCGAAGTGGCGAGCCATTCGCGACGATAAGGGCCGCATCGTCGTCGCCATCTGTCACAACATGCATCTGGGCGATGCATGGGAGTGGGCCGACGATCCGAATTACCCGGAGCCCTTCGCGTCGATGGCTTTCCGGGTGGGGCTCGATTACATTCTCTACGGTATGACGCATTAGGCTCGCCCGCGGCTGAGAGGCGATCACAGTTGTAACAGGAACATACGATTTTCAACCAGGTCTCAGCGGGCATGTTTCAGTTTCTCTTTAAGTATCCGAGTCCGGTTTTCACCAAAGGGCGGTTCGTGCTGCTCTCGGCGTGGCCTGCGTGGCTGCTGCCGGTGCTGATTCTTGTCGCGGCCGGCGGGCTGGCGTTGCTGGTGCGACGGAGGCTGAGGGACGCCGCGCCTACGCTGCGAGGCTGGCGGGCGTGGGCGGTGTGGGGGACGCAGTCGGCATTCGTCGCACTGTTGTTGCTGCTGTTGTGGCAGCCAGCGATGACGGTTGCGGCGCTGAGTTCGCAGCAGAACATCATTGCGGTCGTGGTGGATGATTCGCGCAGCATGGCTATTGCGGACAGCGGCGGTAAAACGCGTGAGGCTGCGGCGCTGGGGGCGCTCCAGGATGGTGTTTTGGCGGGATTGCAGAAGCGTTTTCAGACGCGCGTTTATAAGTTGGGCAGCGGAGTCTCGAGGGTAGATGGGCTGAATGGCATCGGGCCAACGGAAGGAGCCACACACATCGGCGATGGGCTGAAGCAGCTTGCCACGGAGACCTCCGACCTGCCGATTGGGGCGGTTCTGTTGCTGACCGACGGGGGCCAGAATACAGCGGGAATGGGTGACTCCGGCATTGGGCTGGATGCACTCCAGGCGCTGCGGAACCGACGCCTGCCGGTACATACTGTGGGCTTCGGCAGCCTGGAGAATGCGCATGATGTGGAACTCGAGACTGTGAGTGTTGCGGCGAGCGCAATCGCGAATGCACGGCTGGCGGCGACGATCAGCTTTACACAGCATGGCTACGCGGGCCAGAAGGCGATGCTCACTATTCGCGATGGAGAGAAGACGCTTGCGGCGCGGGAGGTGACGTTGGCGGCGAATGGATCGCTCCAGACTGAGTCGCTTTTCTTTTCTGCAGGTGCTGCAGGGGCGAAGAGCCTTCAGTTCGAGATCGGGCCGCTTAGGGGCGAAGAGAATCTCAAGAACAATGCGATGGCGCGGCCGGTGCTTGTAAGCGATGCCAAGAGGAGGATTCTGTACATCGAAGGCGAGCCGCGTTGGGAGTTCAAGTTCATCCGGCGCGCGGAGGAGGACGACCCTACGGTGCAGCTGGTTTCGATGCTGCGCACGAGTGAGAACAAAATTTATCGACAGGGGATCAGCGACCCGGGCGAACTGGCGGCCGGTTTTCCCGTGCGGGCGGAGGATTTGTTCGGTTATGCAGGCATCATCGTTGGGTCTGTGGATGCTGACTACTTTACGCCACTGCAACAGGAGCTGTTGCGCGAGTATGTCGACAGGCGGGGTGGCGGTGTGCTCTTTCTGGGGGGCCGGTCGTCGCTGAGCGATGGAGGTTGGGGCGCGTCGAGCATGAATGAGTTGCTTCCGACCTTTCTGCCATCGGGCCGCAATAACTTCCATCGCAATCCGACGACGGTGGAGTTGACGGCGGAGGGCAGGGACTCTCCCATCACACGGCTGTTGGATGACCCGACGAAGAATGCCGAGCGCTGGAAGAAGCTGACCTATTTGGCCGACTATGAGGATGCCGGCTCGCCCAAGCCCGGCGCGACTGCGTTGGCGCAGATGAATGTGGGGCGGCGCAAGCTTCCGCTGCTGGTCACGCAGAGTTATGGCCATGGCCGCACTGCAATCATGGCGACGGGCGGAACGTGGCGGTGGCAGATGAGCGAAGCTGTGGGCGATCCGTCTCAC
>DATMPD010000107.1:0-6456 GCA_035567955.1 Edaphobacter sp. | reverse complement strand
GAGGTGCGGCGGCGTGAAGTGGAAAAGAATGATGAAGATGGCCAGCAGGGTGCGTATGCCCGTCAGTGCCGGCAGCGGGGGCTTCCGGGTGGTGGCCGGCTGAGGAACTGTTCGCAACTGCCCCTTCTCAGGTTGCGGCTCAGGCTGGGTCTCGGGTTTGGTCTCTAGTTCGAGGATGCTCGAAGTCACCAATATGTCCTGCGGTTTGGATGCGGATGCGGCACTCTGTCTAACGCAGCCTCACTGAATATGACGCGGCGTTTTGGATACAGGACTCAGTTTTGTCCCATTTAGCGGGACGTGGCTGGATTTCGTGGTCGGGCTAGGCAGTTACCAGGGAACCGATTTTTTCGCCTTTGACGACGCGGACGATGTTGCCGGGCTCGCGCATGCTGAAGACCATCATGGGCATGTTGTTGTCTTTGCAGAGGGAGACGGCGGTGGTGTCCATGACGCGGAGGTTGAGGCGGAGGATGTCCGAGTAGGTGATCTGGTCAAATTTCGTGGCTTTGTCGTCGACTTTGGGGTCGGCGGTGTAGATGCCGTCGACGGAGGTGGCTTTGAGGAGGATGTCGGCCTTGATCTCCATGGCGCGGAGGCTGGCGGCAGTGTCGGTGGAGAAGAAGGGGTTGCCGGTGCCGGCGGCGAAGATGACGATGCGGCCCTTTTCGAGATGGCGCATGGCGCGACGGCGGATGTAGGGTTCGGCGACCTCGTGCATCTCGATGGCGGACATGACGCGGCAGAAGAGGCCGAGTTTTTCGATGGCGTCCTGAAGGGCTATGGCGTTGATGACAGTGGACAGCATGCCCATGTGGTCGGCGGCGACGCGGTCCATATCGATGGCCTGCTGGGCGACGCCGCGGAAGAAGTTACCTCCTCCGACGACGATGCCTATCTCGCAGCCAAGGGCGTGGACGGCGGCGATTTCTGCGGCGATTTTGTGGATGAAGACGGCGTCGATGCCGAAGCCCTTGCCTGCGGCCAGGGCTTCTCCAGAGATCTTGAGGAGGACTCTTTTGTACATGTCAGGACTAAGTATCGCATGGGGGGATGGCATGGCTCGGTTGGGGCGATCACGCCGCTTCGAAGTGTCTTTCACTAGTGTCACCTCGGCGTTTCTTGTTCGGAGGGTACCCCTACCTCTGGTATTTTGGCGTAAAGTCTTCTTAACAGGTCGGTTGTGAGCCAACTCTATCTTCAAACTATTCATAATAAAGGCCTTATCGCTAAAGTATTTTTTCCAATAACAAAGCCCCGGAGATATGTCCGGGGCTTTGTTATTGGATCTCTATATTCAGTATAGCGGATTGAAGGTAGCTAACATGCCATGCGGATGTTATTGAGGAGCAGCGGTTTAGGTGGCTTTAGGGGCTTGACACGCGTCTTTTGGGCTGAAAATGGAAAAATAAAACAGCGGCAGGTACAACGCTCATAGAATGAGCTGCTTGGCCGTTAGGTATCTCTGTCAACGGCTTCGACTGCTTTACTTGTCTACCGCCTTCGCGGTGTCCTTGCCGGCGTCCTTGACTCCGGTAGCGGTCTTCTCGCCAGCTTTTTCCGTGTAGTCGACGGTGACCTGCCCGCCCTTCTTTGCACCAAGATAGGTGTCGACACTGCCCTTTTCGACGCCCTTGCCGGCGTCTTTGGAGCCTTTGACCACCGTCTTGTCGGTCCACTTCACGGTTTGTTCGGTGCCGTCCGCGGTCTTCACGACGAAGGTCTTAGTACCTTTGTCAACGCTCTTCACAACTCCGCTGAGCGCGTGTGCTACGTCTTGTGCGGATGCATTCTGGAAGCCAAGTGTAACGACGAATGCCACTAATACTGCCAACACTATGCTGAACCGTTTTGAACGAATTGGCGACATGGGATTCCCTTTTGAAGGATGTGAGGCAAGAAAGCCTTCCTTGCCTCCGTATTCAGTGTAATGCGGACTGTTCCCGGGTGGCGAGTTGTCTGCGGCCGGAGTGGCGTGGACTCTCCGATGTAAGTGAGGCATCTAATGAGCAGGAGGTGACACAGGTGAGAGGGAGAGTCGGGATTTTATTGCTGGCGCTGGTTGCATTCGGTGTGAGCGCCTACGGCCAGAGTCAATCGGGTACAACGCCAAATCAGGCTACGAGCCAGTCCACCGAACAGAAACATGGGCGAAGCGCCGGTGGCGACATGGGAAGCGGGAGCGGTGATATCGGGAAAGGTGCCGGTAAGGGTGCGGGCAACCTTGCGAAGGGTACCGGGAAGGGTGCCGGAGACCTGGCTACTCTTCATCCCGTCGGTGCCGCTGGAGCTGTTGGCAAAGGTGCAGCGTCTGCAGGCAAGGACGTCGGTGTCGGTACGGCAAAAGGGACGGGGAAGATTGTTAAGGGTACCGGCAGGCTGCTGAAGAAACCCTTTTAGGTCGTGTCGACGAGAAGGAACAAATCTCTCTCCATCCCGGTGACCGGCAGCCGATTTCGACTGCCGGTCCTGAGAATCGCTACTGACGTGCCATGGCGATGCGGACAGCGTCCTCCGGCGTGACGAGGTGATCGAGGCTCTCGGCGTCTTTGGCAATGGCGAGTTGGACACCTTTGACGTGACCTGAAAACTCGTTGCCGCGGGCGCCGTAGTCCGGTGAGACAGGAGATCCGGTGTCCACTCCCACGTCGCAACCATCATCGGCGGAGAAGACCATCGCCGCTGTGGCGGCAACTTTGCCCTCGCCGACTTTTTTGCCGTCCACGTACAAGGTGGCGGTGCCACCCTTGCCGAGTCCTCCGCCCGCGTAAGCAAACTCCATGCGTACCTGGTGTTCGCCCGGAGGCAGCGGGTCGCTTGATTCGGCGTAGAACTGCTGGATGCCGAGAAGGTTGTAACAGTATTTGAGTTTGCCGCCTTTCGCGTAGAGGCTCCAGCCGCCGATGTTGCCGCCTTGCGCGATGATGACGCCCTCAGCCCCGGTTGGGGGTACAACGATCTCCGCGGTTACGGAATGTGATTTGTTCTTGAGATTGAGAACAGAGTTTTCCGATAGACGCCCCATGCTGCCGAAGAGAATCTGGGAGTTGCCCTTGATCAGCACTGGCCGCCCCGCCGTATCGGAGTTCAACCGTGCAGCGAGATTGTCATCGAGGGGTAGTACGTTGTACCGGGTCGCCTCGATCAGGAACAGGCGCTGCAGCTCATGCAGCTTTTCGGGCATCTGTTTGGACAGATCGTTCGCCTGGCTCCAGTCTTTGCTGGTGTCGTAGAGCTCCCACTTGTCGTCGTCGAATGCCGGGGTTACCTCACCGATGAGGATCCATGGCGTCTTGTGTCGCGTTACCGCGGTCCAGCCCTTGTGGTAGATGCCGCGGTTGCCAAACATCTCGAAGTACTGTGTCTCGTGCTGGTCGGCAGCCTTGGCATCGTTGAACGAGTATGCCATGCTGACGCCTTCGATTGGGTGCTGCTGGACGCCGTTGACGAAGATCGGCTGGGGCAGGCCCGCCACTTCAAGGATGGTTGGCGCGACGTCGATCACATGATGGAACTGAGTGCGGACTTGGCCTTTCTCCTGGACTCCCTTTGGCCAGTGGATGATCGTTCCATTGCGCGTTCCGCCAAAATGCGAGGCGACCTGCTTGGTCCATTGGTAGGGTGTATCCAGGGCATGCGCCCAGCCCACGGCATAGTGGTTGTAGGATTCCGGCCCGCCGAACTTGTCCAGCCGCGCCATCATGAACTCGGGTGTCTCCAGTGCGGCCGCGCCATTAAAGTTGATCATCTCGTTGTAGGTGCCGTGCAACGTTCCCTCGCCGGACGAGCCGTTGTCGCCGATGATGTAGTAGATCAGCGTGTCGTCCAACAGATTGAGTTTTTTAATCGAATCCACCAATCGGCCAACGTGGTGATCGACATACTCCATGAATCCGGCGAAAATTTCCATCTGCCGGATGAGCACGGGTTTGAGGGCTGCAGGCATCTCATCCCACGCGGGGATTTCCTTGTGCCTCTGCGTGAGTTGGCAATCCTGCGGGATGACCCCTAACGTTTTCTGTCGAGCGAAGATCTCTTCGCGAAGCTTGTCCCAACCCTGATCGAACTTGCCTTTGTACTTGTCGGCCCATTCTTTCGGAACGTGGTGCGGGGCGTGGGTCGCGCCGGGCGCGAAGTAGACGAAGAATGGCTTGTCGGGAATCAGCGCCTTCTGTTGTCCAATCCAGTTGATGGCCTTGTCGGTCATGTCATCCACCAGATGGTAGCCCTCTTCGGGCGTCTTCTTCGGCTCGACCGGTATGGTGCCTTCGTAGAGCGAGGGATACCACTGGTGCGCCTCGCCTCCGATGAACCCGTAGAAATATTCGAATCCGCCTCCGCCGGTAGGCCAGGCGTCAAAGGGACCAGCCGGACTGGTCTCCCACACCGGCACTTCATGGCACTTTCCGAACTGCGCGGTTGCGTAGCCATTGAGCTTGAGGGTTCGTGCGAGCGGGGAGCAGGTGTTCGGCAGAATTGAGTTATAGCCGGGCGAACCGCTGGCGATTTCGGTAATTCCGCCCATACCGACGGTGTGGTGGTTGCGTCCGGTCAGCAGGGCCTGGCGCGTCGGTGAGCAGAGCGCTGTGGTATGGAAGCGATTGTATTTGAGGCCCTCGGAGGCTAGGAGTTCCGCCGTTGGAGTATTGCATGGGCCACCGAAGGCGGAGGAAGAACCAAAGCCCGCGTCGTCAATCAAGACGATCAGGACGTTGGGCGCATTTTTCGGCGGGAGCAACGGCGTGATCTTGGGGTACTTCGTCTCAGGGTCCTTGGCGTCGTAGGTGACGAGGCCCTTGCGAGGTTGATCCGGGATTGGAAGTACTGTCCGCTGAAGGTTGTCTTGATCATTCATGACAGGGATTTCCTTTTGGTTAGGAATCAGGATGGTTCGCGCGGTCAGGCACAGAGGGGGGCGTGCCCACGCCTCGATTGACTCGAAGACTAGTATTCCCGCCGAGGCGAAACAACTAGCAAAACTTAGAGGATGTGTGCTCGAATAACGCCTGTTTTTTGCCGGAGTCGGGCGTTTCCCTGGGAGGGAGGAGGCACTAAGTGGATTGGTTCCCTGCGGAGGGAGTTTCAGGACCGACGGCGGGGTGCGTGCTCTTCGCAAACAACCGCGGCAAAGCGTACGTCCCTGACGGGTCCGAGCACCTGGGTTGCAATGTTAGGGCAGCCTAAGTGGTCACACATGTATTCGGTAAGTAGTTCTTCGCCCCCGTCCGGAGTCATGAGGCCCGTCTTGATCGTTACCTGTGGCATGGATAAATTCACCTCCTATTCATCTGATGCTCAGAAGGCAATTTTGGCGAGTGACTTCTTATATCCGGGCTGAATGGTTTTGGCTAGGTTGGTTTTTGTGCCTGAACGAGGGATGCCAGGAGGCTGTCGAGGTCGGCGGGGTTGACGTCGCTGACGGCGGTGATGCGGAGGTCGGGCGTGGTGGCGGTGTGGATGTTGAAGCCGGCGCGGGTTTGGGGCAGGGTGGTGAGGGTGGGGCTGGTGGCTCGTTGCGTGAGGAAGACGGAGACCTCGTGCTTGTGGATGGTGAAGAGGAGCAGGGCGGCGGGCTGATTGTTGAGGTAGGCGAGGTCGGCGCCTTTGAGGATGGTGTCGGGGGGAAGCGCGGTGGCGTCGGGGAGGTTAAAGCTGAAGGGCAGACGGCCCTGGAACCAGGGTTTGACGGTGTGGCCGGTCGGTGGAGATGACTTGCGGGATCGCGGCGCTGGAGAGAGTGGCGAGGTGCTGGTCGAGTAGTTCGGCGGCGAGGGTGTTGGTGGGACGGAGCTGACGCCACCCGAGAAATGAGACTGCGAGCAGGATGGCTGCGGCGAGGGCTGCCCAGGCTGCTGGACGCATGGCTGCGGAGCGGATGGAGGAGATCGGGGCGCGTGGTTTGGGTTGGGTTTTGGAGGGTTGCGATTGTGGTTGGGATTGCGAATGGAGTTGCGCGGTGAGACGGGCGAGGGCTTCAGGCGGCGGGGCGAAGCGATGGCCGGCGCGGCCGGTGGCGGTCTTGAGTCGCGTTGCGGAGAGGACGCGCAGGGTGCAGGCGTGGCAGGTGGCGAGATGCTGCTCGATTCCCTGCTGCTCGGCGGGTGGAAGTTCTCCGTCGATGAAGGCGCTGATCTGGTCGGGACTGATGTGGTCCGGGTGGAGAGGTTCGATTGCCGGATTGGTTTGGGGCGTTTGATTCATTGGGATTCCCCGAGGTGCGGCTGCAGGAGTTGACGAAGGATGCGGCGGGCGCGAGAGATCCGCGACATAACGGTGCCGATGGGGACATCAAGGATGAGAGCGATGTCTTTGTACTTGATCTCTTCTACGTCGCAGAGGAGGAGCGCTTCGCGGAGTTGCGGCTGAAGCTGTTCGAGCGCGGTGTGGATGGTGGCCTGATTGTCGAGGCGAAGGAGAATGTCTTCGGGGGTGGGACCGGAGGCGGTGGTATCGAGG
>DATMPD010000106.1:0-5530 GCA_035567955.1 Edaphobacter sp. | reverse complement strand
CGGCGAGGTAGAAGTACTTCGAAAAGATGAGCGCGATCAGAACTGCAATGGCTGTCACTACCTGTTTTCGCGGCAACGCGACGGATTCTTCTGCGTGCTTTGCCGGTTTGCTTTGCAGATGGGCGAGGCGAGCCTTGTACCAGCGGCTGACCCGGATGAGGACGAGAATGCCGAGGAGTGCGGCGAGGGAAAACCATGCGGAACCGATCTGTCCGTGGGGAAGGATGATGAAGACTGCAAGGAGAGGGCCGATGGCGGAGCCTGTGTTTCCTCCTACCTGGAAGAACGATTGGGCGAATCCGTGCTTTCCGCCGGAGGCCATTCGCGCTACGCGGGAAGACTCGGGATGGAAGACGGCCGAGCCCATGCCGATCAGTGCGGCGGCGAGGAGGAGCAAAGGGAAGGTGGGGGCGATGGCGAGCAGCAGCAGACCGACGAGGGTGAAGACCATGCCAATGGGAAGCGAGTAGGGCATCGGCTTGCGGTCGGTGTAGTGTCCGATGACTGGCTGGAGGAGGGATGCGGTGATCTGGAAGGTTAGGGTGATGAAGCCGATTTGGGTGAAGTTCAGATGGAAGGATGATTTGAGGATGGGATAGATGGAGGGCAGGAGCGACTGCATCATGTCGTTGAGGACGTGGCAGAAGCTGACAGCGGCCAGTATGCGGAACATGGTCCGTTCTTCGGTGGTGCTGGCGGGTTTTATTGTTTGTTTCGTTACAGCCTGAGTGCTCATGCTGGGCTTTCTTCGCAACCTCTTCTTGTTATGTTAGCGGTCTTATTTGTTTCTTGTTATTGCGAACAGGTCATTGTTTATTGAGAACCGTCCCAGGTACGGAAAGAGTGAGAGTGTTTGTTTGAAGGCGAGACGAGTGGGTTGTCGGCAGCGGTAGAAAAGCGGATTTCTCCACTTCGCTGCGCTCCGGTCGAAATGACGGCGTTCTTTGGTGGGTCAATGGCATGGTGGGTCAATGGCATGGTTGAAGGAGTGGGTGAGCTGAGGCTAAGGGCTAAAAGCAGGAGCAAAGCAAAAGCAGGTCCTCCGCCTTTCGGCGAAGGATGACAACAAAAAAACAAAAGTTAGATGACGCTCGATGCCAGATGCAACGCAAAGATGAATCGGAAGGTTCTGCGCTGATCTCGTTTTACCAGCCGCGGGTTTGCATGAGGTGTTGTTCTTCGATTGCGGCGGCGGCGAGGCCCTTCATGGTGCCGGTGACGGATTCGCTGGCTTCGGCGACGATCTTGGGGTCGTTGAAGTGGGTGGTGGCGATGACGATGGCGCGGGCGCGGGAGACGGCTTCTTCACGCTCCTTCGGATCGTTTTCGACGTCGAGCGGAGTGGCGCGCTCCTTCATGAAGATGCCGGAGCCTACGAAGACGGTTTCTGCGCCTAGCTGCATCATGAGGGCCGCGTCGGCTGGAGTGGCGATGCCGCCCGCGCTGAAGTTGGGGACGGGGAGCTTGCCGTTTTTGGCGACCATCTTGACTAGTTCGTAGGGGGCGCCGTGGACTTTGGCGGCGTTGTAGAGCTCTTCGTCGCCTAGTACGGTGAGGGCTTTGATCTCGCGGACGATCTGGCGCATGTGCTGGACGGCATGGACGACGTCGCCGGTGCCGGGCTCGCCTTTGGTGCGGATCATGGCTGCGCCCTCGGCGATGCGGCGGAGGGCTTCGCCGAGGTTGCGTGCGCCGCAGACGAAGGGCGTTGTGAAGGCGTGCTTGTCGATGTGGTAGGCCTCGTCGGCGGGGGTGAGGACTTCGGATTCGTCGATGAAGTCGACGCCGATCTGCTGGAGGACTTGCGCTTCTGCAAAATGCCCGATGCGGGCCTTGGCCATGACGGGGATGGTGACGGTGGCCATGATCTCTTTGATGAGTTTGGGATTGGCCATGCGGGCGACGCCGCCTTCGGCGCGGATCATGGCGGGGACGCGCTCGAGGGCCATGACGGAGATGGCGCCGGCCTCTTCGGCGATGCGGGCCTGCTCGACGTTCATGACGTCCATGATGACGCCGCCTTTGAGCATCTCGGCGAGGCCGAGCTTGAGGCGGAGGGACGGAGTGTCGAAGGACGAGGTGGCGAAGTTGCCGTTGTGGGTGTGATCTGCCATGAGGATTCTCCTGAATTCTGTGTCTGGCGCGCGGCGGTGGGTGCACTGCGTTGCCTGAATGTCCGCGAGAGTTTAAGTTTAGCAGTTTTACGGGAGGATTACGGTCGACTGCGGATCGTGCTGGGAGTGCAGATCTGACGGATGTTTTCAGCCGCTGGTCGGTGCTAAAGGCTGCAGGGGATAGCTAAGTTGGGTCTGGGGTGCGGATTTGACTGAAAATTCAATTTCAGTTCATTCCCAGTAAGAGGTAAACGGGTCAAGCTACGCATAGGGCGGTGTGTGCCTGCCGCTGAAGAGCCCCCGGGGAGGTTTGGATGGACGCTGAGCTGACGATTGTGATTCCTGCGAAGAATGAAGTGGAGATGCTGCCGAAGCTGCTGGCTTCGCTTTGCAGGCAGGATTATGAGGGGATGCCGGCGACACGGGTGTTGGTGGCGGATGCGGGGTCGACCGATGGGACGGTGGAGGCGGCGTTGGGATTTCGCGATCGGTTGAAGGTGGAGGTTGTTGCCGGTGGG
The DNA here is from genome assembly GCA_035567955.1 of Edaphobacter sp. Taxonomy (GTDB): domain Bacteria; phylum Acidobacteriota; class Terriglobia; order Terriglobales; family Acidobacteriaceae; genus Edaphobacter. The sequence goes on along the minus strand of DATMPD010000106.1, from coordinate 2,898 downwards.
CTGCCTTCGGTGGGAAGAAATGTGGGCGCGAGGCTGGCAACGACAAAGTATGTGTTGTTTCTGGATGCGGATGTGGAGTTGCCGGAACCGACGCTGCTGCGGCGTGCGATGTGGCGGATGGAGCGGCGACGATTGCATCTGGCGACGACGAATATCGCTTGCCGTGAGGGCGGATTTTTTGATGATGTGCTGTATGCGGGGAATAATTTGATGCAGCGGGTGGGATCGTTTACCAAGCCGTTTGCTACAGGGATGTTCATGCTGTTCGATCGCGAGGTCTTCTGGGCGCTGGGGGGATTTAATGAACGGGCGCTGTTTGCGGAGGACTATCTGCTGTCGAAGGGTGTGGCGCGGATCCGGTTTCGCATTGTGCGCGGGCGGGTGTTGACGACCAATCGGAGGTTTCAGAAGTTGGGGCACTGGACCATGGTCTGGATGTTCTTCAAGACGATGGTGCATACCTGGGATGAGGAGTATTTTCTTGAGGACAAGGGGTATTGGGGTGAGGCTGGTTAGTTCTCAGTTCTCCGTTGTCAGTTCTCAGTTGGCACAGCTTAGGGTTGGGGAGCGGTGAAGCCGGCGGCGGCGAGGATTTTTTCGTCGAGGGCGATGAAGACGCCTTTGGCGCGGGCGAGGACAGTGCCGTCGGGACGCTGGATTTCAGCCTGGTGGAAGAGCTTGCGGTCGGCGGAGCCGTCGGGTCTGGTGGCTCGGTTGAGGTGACGGGCCACGAGGACCAGGGGTTGGTAGAGCGGGGCAGGGCGGAGGTAATCGACCTCCATGTGGCGGGTCATGGCGAGGACGTTGAGGGGGCGGTTGAGCTTGCTCATGGCTTCATCGAGAAGTGCGGCGACGATGCCTCCGTGGATGTGGCCGGGAGGGCCTTCGTGCATGCGGTCGAGCTGGATATGTGCGGTGGCGGTGATGTGTTTAGGGTCTGAGTTGTCGGTGGTGAAGATAAGATGGAGGCCCTGGGGGTTGGCGGGGCCGCAGCCGAAGCAGTAGTTGGCGCGCTCGTCGATGGTGGGGGTGTCCATCGAGGCGGGAGTGTGGCGGGTGGCGTCGGGTGTAGACATAGCTTCTGCTTTGCACGGTAGCACAATGCGGGGTGGAATGAATAGGGATTCAGTTGTGGGGGGATGGGGTCAGGTGGTGCAGATTTCGATGATACTAGGGCCGAATTTCTCTATCTTTTCGTGGCCCAGGCCGTTGATGGTCTTTAGTGCGGAAAGGGTTTGCGGACGGGCGAGGACGATGCTGCGGAGAGTGATGGAGGCGAGGACGAAGAAGAGGGGGAGGTTCAGTTTTTCGGACTCGGCTTTGCGCCATTCGCGGAGACGTTGGTCGAGGACTTGCTGCTCGGGAGTGAGGGTGTCTGGCTCGGGCGTGGTGGCGCGGGGGCGAGTGAAGGTCTCGGCGGGAGTTTCGTTTGTGCCAGCCGAAGCAAAATGGGTGGGTCTCTCTGCGATGCGGCTCTGGGGTCGAGAGGATGATTCTTTAGATCGTGTGGGAGAAGTTGCAGATGGAGCATCGGAGCGGCAGAGGGCGATGATGTCGGCGCCATAGCGGTCGGCTTTTTCGGGGCCGATGCCGGAGACGGTGTGGAGCTCGGCGATTCTGGTGGGACGCGCGACGACGAGGTTGTGGAGGACGCTGTCGCCGAAGACGATGAAGGCGGGTTTGCCGGTCTTTGCGGCTTCGGCTTTGCGCCACGCGCGGAGGGCGGCTTCGAGAGATTTTTGTTCCGGGGTGTAGGCGGCGGTGGTTTGTTGGCGTTCGGATTTCAGGGAGGCTTTGGAGGGTTTTGGGCTGGCGCCGTTGCTGGATTTTTTTCGCCGAGAGGAGCTTGTTGTGTCGGCGGAGGACTCTTTGAGGAGGAGGTCGGGTGGCAGGGGGCCGGTCAGGGTGCGGCCTTCGTGGGTGAGGGAAGCCTTCTTGAAGGTGATGAGGTTGCCTTCGGGGTTGGTCCACTGATCTTGATTCAATGTGATCAAACCGGCTCGGGTTAATGCGTCGAGGAGCGTGTCGAAGGTCTTGCGGTCGGCGGCGGGTGTGTTGCGGAGTGCGTTGGTGGAAAGCTCAGTGTGGAGTTTGCCGGTGGCTCGGGTCTGGGCAGTTGAGTTGTCGAGTGCTCGGAGGATGGCGCGTAGTTGGCGGTCTTCTTCGGTGGTGGGCGGGCGGAAGATTTGGGCGGTGGCGTTTTGCGGGGCGCAGAAGTCGCAGTGGCCGCAGGGGCGGAGGCCGTCGGCGGTGTCGCCGAAGTGCTGGATGAGGGCGGCCATGCGGCACTGCGGGGATTCGGCGAACTGGACCATGCGGTCGATCTGAGAACGGCGGAAGGCGATCTGGTCGTCGTAGCCTTTGCGCCATGCTGCTCGTGTGGGTGCGCCTTCGGTTGCGCGGACGTTGCCGGCCATGTCGATGGTGGCTGCGCCCTGGGCGATGAGTTTTTCGACGGCCTTGTCGAAGGTTTCGGCGTCCATCTTTAAACGTTGGCGCAATAGATCGGGCATCTGGTAGTCGCCGGTGAGGAGAGCGGCTACGCGGGTCAGCTCGGTGATGGCGGGGTAGTCGCGCTCGAGGAAGAAGTCGTGCATCTTGCGGTCGGCGAAGGAGTGGAGGAGGACGGTGCGGGAGGGTAGGCCATCGCGGCCAGCACGGCCTATCTCCTGGTAGTACTGCTCGACCGAGCCGGGGAGTGCGGTGTGGACGACGGTGCGGACGTCGGCCTTATCGATGCCCATGCCGAAGGCTATTGTCGCGACGACTACTTCTAATCTTCCGGTGAGGAAGTGGCGTTGGACGCGTTCGCGTGTGGCTGGGTCCAGGCCGGCGTGGTAGGCGGCGGCGCTTCCGCCGAGAGTGCTGGCGAGATCTTCGGCGGATTTGCGCGATGGG
>DATMPD010000105.1:0-8144 GCA_035567955.1 Edaphobacter sp. | reverse complement strand
CTTCACGATCGTGCCCAGCAGCCGCGGGCAACGATCCGCCGAAGCCTGCTTCAGATCGGCATACCGCGCCTTCACATCCTCACCCAGCAGCGTCGTCGTCCACTCCGCCGCACGGAAGTTATCCAGCGCCGTGTAGATGTTATCCGGCAGATACCGTTCCGCTTGCCGCAGGTTCTTGATCCGCGCCGTATCGCCCTGCAGCCCGGTCTTGAAGATCGAGTACAGCACCATGTAAGGATTCGCATCCGGAGCAACCGCACGCACCTCAATCCTCGAAGACTTCTCATTGCCGATCGGAATCCGAACCATCGCCCCACGGTTGACCGCCGAAGCATTCAGTTGGTTCGGCGCCTCGTAGTGAGGATCCAACCGCCGATAAGCATTCACGCTCGCATTCAACAACAGGCAAAGATCGTTGCCATGCGTCAAAATGCGATCCGTAAACTGCCACGCCATCTTCGAGATCTTCTCCTCACCCTTCGGATCCCAGAACAGGTTCTTCCCGCCCTTAGTGATCGAGACATTCGTATGCATGCCGCTGCCGTTCACTCCCACCACCGGCTTCGGCAGAAAGCTCGCCGTCATTCCCATCTGCGTCGCGACCTGACGGCAGATCAGCTTATACAACTGAATCTGGTCCGCCGCCGCCACCACCTCACCATACGAGTAGTTAATCTCAAACTGGCTCGGCGCAACCTCCGGATGGTCCTTCTCGTTCTCAAACCCCATCGCCCGCTGCACTTCAGCCGTAGTGTCGATAAACTCCCGCAGCGGGTCCCCAGGCAGCGAGTGATAGTACCCGCCCTTGTTCACATACTCGAAGCTTCCCGTGTCATGGTAGTTGCGCTCAGCATCGATGCCCTCAAACAGAAACCCTTCAATCTCGTTCGCCGCATTCATCGTGTAGCCCTGCTTGTCGAACTGCTCCTGCGAAAATTGCTTCAGCACCCCGCGAATATCCGCGCTGTACGTCGTGCCGTTCTTATCGATCACCTCGCCGAACACCAGCACCTTGCCCGGCCCAAATACATCCGCTGGCGCCCAGTAAAAAGCGCTCCAGTCGATCCCAAGCCGCAGATCGCTCTCCCGCTGCGCCGTGAATCCACGAATCGACGAGCCGTCGAACGTTAAATTGTCGTAGCTCTTCACCAGAAACTTTTTGTCGTAGTCCAGCATGTGCAGCCGGCCTTCGAGATCGCTGAACAGCACAGTGACGGCCTTGATCCGGCGCTCATCGGTCAGGTACTTCAACCGCTCCTCCTGAATCACCTCGGGGGCAACGCGCTTCCTGCGCTGTTCCTTCGCCTGCAGGTTCAGGTCCTCGAGTTCACCGTAAGAAAGCTCCAGAAAATCACGAAATTCGCTCAACTTAATACTCCTTCTGCATGAAATACACCGCTGGCACTACTGCTGCTCAAAAGATATTTTCAGGTGACGAGTCGAAGAGTGCGCGCCGGCTGCTGCCCAACGGCCTTTCCTTCAAACGTAACAGAAAATTCAACGACAAAAAAGCCACGCCCACAAAAAAGCCAGGCCGACAAAAAGGGAACGCCCGCCAAAATCGAAGCTCGCCCACCTCCTCGTTCCTTCTACTGCCTTGAATCAAGCCCTGCGTCTACACCATCTAACCCATATCCGCCGACGCTCTCGGCTAAAGGACATCCCCATGCAATACAAGACCCTCGGCGACACCGGCCTGCTCGTCTCCACGCTCTGTTTCGGCACCATGACCTTCCACGGCGGCACCGGCCTCTTCCGCGCCATCGGCACCGTCGACCAGGCCGGAGCAGACCAGCTCGTCAAAGGCTCCATCGACGCCGGCATCAACTTCTTCGACACCGCCGACGTCTACTCCGAGGGCGAGAGCGAAAAGGCCCTCGGCCAGTCCCTCAAAAACCTGAAGATCCCCCGCAACGAAGTCATCATCGCCACTAAGGTCTTCGGGCGCACCGGCCCCGGCCGCAACGATGTCGGCGCCTCCCGCGGCCACATCATGGATGCCGTAGAAGCCAGCCTCCGACGCCTCCAGACTGACCACATCGATCTCTATCAGATCCACGGCAACGACACCATCACTCCCATCGACGAAACCCTCCGCGCTCTCGACACCCTCGTCCAACAAGGTAAAGTCCGCTACATCGGCTGCTCCAACTGGCAGGCCTGGAAGCTCGCCAAAGCCCTCACCATCTCCCAGTTCAAAAACCTCGCCCGCTTCGACACCCTGCAGGCCTACTACTCCATCGCCGGCCGCGACCTCGAGCGCGACCTCGTCCCTCTCCTCGAAGCGGAAAAAACCGGCCTCCTCGTCTGGAGCCCGCTCGCCGGCGGCCTCCTCTCCGGAAAATTCTCCCGCGAAAATCAGCGCCCTCAGGGCTCCCGCCGCTCCGAGTTCGACTTCCCCATCGTCGACAAGGAGCGCACCTGGCGCATCCTCGACGTCATGGCCCCCATCGCCAAAGCACACAACTGCAGCCCCGCCCGCATCTCCCTCGCCTGGCTGCTGGCCAAACCCGTCGTCACCTCCGTCATCATCGGAGCCAAACGCCTCGACCAACTCGAAGACAACATCGCAGCCGTCGATCTCAAGCTCACGCCGGAAGAGCTCAAGCAGCTCGACGAAGTCAGCGCCCTCCCGCCCGAATACCCCGGCTGGATGCTGCCCTTCCAAAGCGTCAACCGTATCGAGCCCGTAGCCCGCACCGTCCCACGCACGTCCGACAAAAACTAACGGCAATGCCGGGTGCCCCACATCTCGACTCTGAGATGTGGGCATTCGCGCAAAGCGCGAACCGCCTTTGCCTATGGAGCGGCAAAGAACAAAGCTACGCCAGTCCGCAACCGAAGATTAACCTCCCGCAAATAAGCAGCACGAAAACCGCCCGCAGCCTCACTCCGCCGGCGAATCCCGATAAACTAGAAGGGCCAACCATGACCACCAACAATAAGAGCAGCACCATCAAACGCGTCGCCCTCATCCAGATGTCCTGCACCCCCGACACCCAGCTCAATCTGGATAAGGCCGCCGAGCGCATCTACGAAGCCGCCCGCCAAGGCGCCCAAATCGTCTGCCTCCCCGAGCTCTTCCGCGCCCAATACTTCTGCCAGCGCGAAGACCACGCCCTCTTCGGCCTCGCCGAATCCATCCCCGGCCCCTCCACCGACACCCTCACCCGCGTCTGCCGCGAAGCCGGCGTCGTCCTCGTCGCCAGCCTCTTCGAACGCCGCGCCCCCGGCCTCTATCACAACACCGCCGTCACCATAGAAAAAGACGGAACCATCGCCGACACCTACCGCAAGATGCACATCCCCGACGACCCTCTCTACTACGAGAAGTTCTACTTCACCCCCGGCGACCTCGGCTTCAAATCCACGCAAACCACCCAAGGCCCCATCGGCACTCTCGTCTGCTGGGACCAGTGGTACCCCGAAGGCGCCCGCCTAACCTCCCTCCGCGGAGCCGAGATCCTCTTCTTCCCCACCGCCATCGGCTGGCACCCCTCCGAAAAAGAAGAGTTCGGCATCGCCCAATACGAAGCCTGGCAAACCGCCCAGCGCGCCCACGCCATCGCCAACGGAGTCTTCGTCTGCGCCGTCAACCGCGTAGGCCACGAGCACGGCGACGTCAAATTCAAAGTCACCGCCGCCGACGGCAACCCCGCCACCGTAGAACTCCACGGCCCCGGCGACCACACCCCGCAGTCCGGTCTCGAGTTCTGGGGAGGCAGCTTCATCGCCGACCCCTTCGGCCGCATCCTCGCCCAGGGCTCCCCCGACAAAGAAGATATCCTCATCGCCGACCTCGACCCCAAACTCATCGAAGTCACCCGCCAGCACTGGCCCTTCCTACGCGACCGCCGCATCGACGCCTACGAAGGCATAGCCAAACGCTTCATCGACTGAATATAAAAGGCCGCTGCCTCAACCACCGTGCCTTCCACTGCCGCCGCATTCGCGCGAAAGCGCGAACCGCTTCTAGGTAAGCCAAGCCTTCAGGCTTGGCCCTCTCTCGCAGCATTGGAAGACAGGGGGCTTTAGCCCCTGGGGTATGCTTTCTCTCGATGCCACAGTTCGCCAAAAGCAGAGCACCTACGCCATCACGATCTTGACCTTCCAGCGACATCGCCACTTCCAGCGCACAGCCAACGCCGAACTCCTCATCACCACGCTCTTCCAGCATCGCGACAAAAGCCCCTTCGAACTCCACGGCTTCGCAGTCATGCCCGACCACGTCCACGTCCTCATCACACCAGCTATCAACCAATCAATAGCAAGGTGCATTCAATACATCAAAGGCGGATACTCCTTCGCAGTCCGCAAGCAATCCACAGGAGAAATCTGGCACACCGGCTATCACGAGCATCGCGTCAGAGACGCCGACGACTTCAACAGCCAGCTTCTGTACATCCAAAACAACCCCGCTCGAAAACAGTACCAAGACTATCCACACGTCCACACTAGATATCTGACTGCATCGACCCCGTCCCGCGCCAGTTGCTTTCTTAGCCAGCCGAACTAAGCATACGCAAGGTCGGACTGCGTAACTCCCGATTGCTCCCTTACTCCAGCCCCATCCACCGTCGCCCAGGCACACACCTGCGGAGGGAAAACAAGCTGAGATCGCATCTTGACAACCTGAGATCGTAGCCGCTCCTCAAGCGTATCGATCGATATCTCCTCCACCGACGTCACTCCTTGCTTTACAAGTAGGGGCGTCAAAGAGCGCATCGTCTCAGCCATCCACGCGTAGATCGGAGAATCCATACCTCCGCCCACCGGCATCTCGGCGAACAACTCAGGATGAGGAAGGTCTGCCATCCTGAAGTGCTCCAACAGCCGCCCCGCCGCATCGTAACTAGGGAATGCGCTGGCACCGATTCTCAACAGTTTCGCCATCCTCTGAAAAAGCGGAGCCTTGGGCAGGCTATACAGTTCGTGGTGGCAGCTAACCTCGTGAAACGCGATGACACCCCCAGGTCGAACATGCCGTCGCGCCGCACGAAGGAAATCGCACGGAATCGGCTGGTGTATCAGCACATAGCGGCCAATCACCACATCGAACTTTTCGGCCGAAGAAAACTCCTCAACCGAGCTGACGCAAAAGCTAATCTGCGGATAGCCACGATCGCGAACGCGGGCCGCCGCCTTGTCGATTGCCGCCGCGGACTGATCGATGCCAACCACCGACCCCATTGCTCCCACCATCTCAGCCGCAAGCATCGAGACGTCACCAGCTCCACAACCAAGATCCAGAACCCGCAATCCCTCCTTAATTCCTAACTGGCGCAGAAGCCGCTCGGTGATAGGTCGGATGATCTGAGCCTGCAGGCTCAGACGCGACAACTCCCTCGGTGAGCTGCCAAGAACATAGGTCGAATTGGACATGTCGAATTCCTTTCTCACATAAGGAACCCCTGACTCAACGATCTATTCCCTCATTTCTCGCTACCAGTACAATCCGATCATCCATCCAAAGGAGCAAGCATGCCCCGCAGCATCATCCTGTCCCTCGCCCTCATCGCCGCCCCGTCCCTCATCGCCCAAACCATCCACACCACCGCCGACATGCAGCAGCGCGAAGCCAAACTCCTGGCCGCCGCCAAGGCCAGCCCAACCGGCCTCGCCTCCGAAGCCATGGACGACTACGGCAACGACCGCACTCTCCTCGTCGTGCGCGTCCACAGCGGAGACCCCGAACGCCACCAGTTCTGGGCCGACCAGATGGTCATCCAAAAGGGCACCATCACCCTCGTCACCGGCGGCACCATGCAGGGAGAACACCCCAACGGCACCGCCCCCGGCGAAACCCTCGGCACCAGCATCCAAGGCGGAAAAGAAACCATCCTCCACGCCGGGGACATCGTCCACATCCCCGCAGGCATGCCCCATCAAGCCAAAATCGCCCCCGGCACCACCGTCACCTATCTCGTCTTCAAAGAGAAAGAAAAATAGCCCACAACTCCGAGGCATCCGGTGCCCATGTTCGCGACAGCCTGATCGTCGCTAACGTGGGGCTTTTCTCGGAGACGCGAACTCTTCACCCACCCAACTGTCTCTCCCGCATCCATCCACCCACCCACGCGCAAGGCAACGCAGTCACAATCAACGCCAGCGGATACCAATGCGGCCCAAACGCCGGCCCCTTATTCCACGTCGCAATCGCCCCCGCAATACTCACGATAAAACCGATAGAGCCGGCGATCATGGCATGCCGCATCGGCCGATCAGGAGCTAGCCGCGCCGTCACATAACTGCCCACAATACCAAAGACAATCCGATACGCCGTAGCCAGCACCAGCGGCCCATCGCTCACCGGCTGTCCCCAAGGGGGATACACACCCACAGCATGCAACACCAGATCGGTGATAAGCGTCAGAACAACGCCCACCACAATTCCGCCAACCACAGCGCGAATGCTCCGGCCAACGCCTCCCGAAGAGCTCATCACCCCTCCGTCTTCTATGGCAAAGCGAAGCAGACCTGGAAGACCTAAGCCGCCAACCCAACCTCCCGCTCCGCTCGTCTTCCGCCTAAATACCCAAACAGCGCAATATAGATGTAGCAAACCGCCGGAATCACAAAGGCGTGTTGCACCCCAATCGCATCCGCCAGATGCCCCTCCGCCAGCGGAATCAGCGCACCGCCCACAATCGCCGCCACCATCAGGCTCGACCCCTTTGAAGTCAGTGGTCCCAGTCCCGTCAGCCCTACGGTAAAGATGCTCGGAAACATCACCGAGTTGAACAGTCCCACCGCAATGATCGCCCACATCGCCGTGTGTCCATGCGTCAGGATCGAGGTCGCCACCAGCCCGCATGCCACCAGCGCTGCCGTCCCCAGCACCATGCTCGTTCGGACCTTCGTCAGCAGCCATGACCCGATAAACCGCCCCACCATCGCGCCGCCCCAGTACAGCGAAACATACTTCGCCGCGGTCTTCTCCGAGAACGCCGCAATATCCGGCAGCCCAAAGTAATTCACCAAAAAGCTTCCGATCGAAACCTCCGCGCCAACGTAAACAAAGATCGCCAGTGCACCTGCCAGCAGCACCGGATGATTCCATATGCTGTCGCTGCTCGCCGTTGTATCCAGCTCTCCAGGCCTGATGTCGCGCGTGAAGTCCATCGTTGGCAGTTTCAGCACCGCGAACGAGATTGCCAGCAGAACTAGCGTCAATCCAATCCCCAGATAAGGCAGCCGCACGCTCGAAGCCTGCTCCGTCCGGTACGCCTGCAACGCCGCCGCTGAAAACGACCGCAGTTTCTCCGGAGCTACGGGCGCCGAAGCCAGAATGAATAAACTCCCAAAGAACGGAGCCACAAACGTTCCAAACGAGTTGAACGCCTGTGAAAGATTCAGTCGCGCCGCCGATGTCTCTGGAGGCCCCAGGTTCGCCACATAAGGATTCGCCGCCACTTGCAGCGTCGTAATGCCTGCCGCCAGAATCACCAGCGCGGCAAGAAATACCCCGAACGACGCCACAGTCGAAGCCGGCAAAAATAGAAACGCACCGGCAGCCATCACCAGCAGCCCGATCACCATCGTGCCCTTATAGCCACGCCACTCCACCAGCTTTCCCGCCGGGAACGCAAAAATGAAGTACGACGAGAAAAAACAGAACTGCACCATCATCACCTGCGCGTAGCTCAGGTCGAAGATGCCCTTGAGATGCGGAATCAGAATGTCATTCAGGCAGGTAAGGAATCCCCACATGAAGAAAAGCATCGTCGCGATGCTCATGGCCCGACGGTCCGTCTTCTGATTTGAAAAGTGCTGTGTGCTCGGCGGTGCGCTGATCCCGATTGCCATATCGATACAAGACCTTTTCCGGAAATTTACGAGAGCTTAATCTCAATCGCTTCCATCCTATATGCATTCCTGAAACACCGCCTCCCAGGCGTCAGTCAGCTCCCCTCCCAACGCTATACTCAATGTAAGGGGACTGCTGCACTTGACACGTAGCACTCCCCCATCGGACCCCTTATGCTGTCTCAGATCCTCACAAAGATCTTCCAGCACGCGCAGGTCCGGACTTAAACGACTTCATTGGAAGACTTTGCACACTTTTTGACGGGTAGGGGGAACCACTGAGCCGCACCGACGACAAGCCGACCGACTACCGCATGCCCGCCGAGTGGGCTCCTCAC
>DATMPD010000104.1:0-5633 GCA_035567955.1 Edaphobacter sp. | reverse complement strand
GTCTTCAAGAGCCTCACCGCTTAGGAATTCTCCGCAAACCTTATGGCGAGGTGTGGGCTCGCGTTCGATCAGCGTGACGTTTCGTCCCTTTCGAGCAAGCGCGATCGAAGCCGCACAGCCTGCCACTCCACCACCGATGATCAGTACTTCGTCTTGCAAAGCTTTCCCTCCGAGTCACTGGATATTCAATCAACTTGTAGCGGACTCCACCTCTAGTAGACGTCCAGAACACTGTTCGGTACGCCATTCTGTACAAATCGTCATTTTGGGGCCGGTAAAGCTGGAATCGGAAGACGTCTAAGGTGTTAGAACGAGGTATTTGATGAGGCGAAGCGATTTCTTGGTCGTCGTTTTATGGACGATGACGGTAGGCACCGCAGCGCTTGCTGAACCGATTTCAGTGAGACATATTCAACGGCCAATGCACCGGTTTATGGTGGCCCGCTCCGAGGATGGAAAAACCATTGCCAGTGGTGAGTTTTCGCAGGTTGTGCAGGGCGATGAAGTGACGATGCGCCTGACCTATAAATTTGTGGATGGGTCGATTGACGATGAGACAACAACGTACAGGCAGCAGGGCACGTTTCGGTTAGTACGCAACCATCACATACAGAAAGGGCCGTTCTTTACAAAGCCCATCGACTTTACGGTAGAAGCCGCTACCGGCATAGTGACCAGCCGCACAATAGACAAGAATGGCAAGATACACGTCGAGAGCAAGCACATGAACCTGCCGGATGACCTGGCGAATGGCTTCGTTGGCACATTGCTGCTGAACGTGCCGCACAATACCACACCGTTTCGGGTGTGGATGCTGGCGCCAGTCGGCGGCGGGCGGTTGGTTCGGCTCCTGATCTCGCCGGACGACGAGCAGACGGTTCACTTGGCAGGACAGACCTTCAAGGCGACAGTGTTTCGCATTCATCCGGAGATGGGCGGCATCCTGAGGGTCATTGCGCGGCTGTTCGGCCTTCAGCCGAAAGATGTGATGGTGTGGGTACTGGAGGGTGAGGAGCCAGCGGTGGCGGTAATTGTTGGACAGCTCGGTGGTTACGGGCCTGTAGTCAGCTCGGACCTGGTGGAGACCAGCTTAGGGAAATAGGACATTTTTGGAAACCCACATCTTAAACTCTCATAACCGCCGGCCGACGATCAGTCGCGACGAGTGGTGAGTTCGTGCCAGTTGAGGCCGAGGTCGACGATCAGCAGTGATGCGAGGGTGAAGGCAATGACCCCGACTGCGGACAGGACGTCCCCGAGATGGCTCCAGTATGCAGGCACGAGGTTCAGAACCCGGCTGGAGATGAAGGTAAAGGTGACGGCGTAGGAGCGAGCCATCCATTGGCGGTGCTGTGTGATTTGGCGGTTGCGCGCGGTGATGAAAGCAGCGGTGGTGCAGACCATCCAGGCGGCGGCCTGCATGGAGGTTCCGGGAAGACCTGGGCGGCCGACTGCGAGAGCGATGCCCGTGAAGGAACCAACAAACACGGAGATGACGTAGATGCGGCCGAGGATGCGATGGAGTTGGAGGTGGCGCTGGCGAATCCGCGAGGAGAAATTGATGGGGCCGATCAAAAGAGCGAAGATTCCGGCGAGTGTGTGCGGAATGAGGAGATGGCGGTCGGCAATGACCTGCAGACGGTAGGTGTGGTACATCGGATAGTCGGTGATGAGGAGCAGCTCTGAGGTAATGAAGACGAAGACTACAGTGAGACCAAGCGAGACCCAGAGAATAGTCTTGAATCTGGAACCGGCGGAGCTGGGCGCTAGCAGAGTGGAAGTTGGCATTATTCGCTTCTCAGATGGTTAGACGTGATGAGGTGCGCCATGAGGGCGGCGGGAGCGAGAGGCTTCATATCTCTTAGTCTAACGAGACGCTTCAGTATCACCGATCTCACTTCCACCGCCCTACGCACAACCGTCCCGGACGCCACTTCTCCACCGTCGCCGCCTCTCGCGGGACCTCAGCCGCAGCCAGCAGGTGTACCCAATCCTCCTTCCGGAAGGCCCGCCGGAACGACACCGGCCCATCATGCCGAACAAGCCTGTGCCACCGGACCCACCCAAACATTCGACTACTCCACTCCGCCCGCTCCAAATCATTGATAAACCAACCTACCTGCACGGTTGCTTCCATCCACCTCAGCAGCGCGACGATCTCCTCGTCCTCCAGATGATGTGCCAGCAGCGAACTCACGACGATATCGACCGGCTTCTTCGGTCGATACTCCAGAGCATCGCCGGTCACCCATTCGATTCCGAGTTCCTTTGGCGTGGACTCCGTTGCTGCACGCGCAGCATAAGGATTTAAGTCGATCCCCGTTAATTGCACAGCAATGCCGCGCCTCCGTGCCCAGCCTGCAATCTGCCGCAGTAGATCGCCGCCGCCACAGCCCACATCGACGATGTGCAGCGGCTCCTGCAGCCCGGGCAGTAGCCGCTCCAGCCACGCCAGCGTCGGCCGATAGCCTAGCAGCCAGCGATTGACTTTTTCCAGACTGCGCAGGCAGTCACGGAAATCCTCATAACTACAGTCACCATCCATCAGCTCCGGTAACTCACGCGGAGAGGCACGCTGACTGAAGTCGATCTGTGCACTAGACCCCATGGAAGCGCATCGTCTCCGCTGTTAACCCCGGCCCAAACGACATCGCACACCCACGCTGCCCAGGACGCGCTTGCTGCATTATTCGCTGCAACACAAACATCACTGTCGCCGACGACATGTTGCCGAAGCACGATAGCACTTCGCGCGACGCTGCCAGCGCATCCGGTGGCAGTTCCAGTCCCTTCTCCACCGCATCCAGAATCGACCGTCCGCCGGGATGCACCGCCCACAGGTCGATGCCGTCGCGCTCCGCCATCAGTTCGCCCTCATGCAGTGCGCGGCCAAGCTCTCCCGGCACCTGTCCGGATAGCAGCATGTCGAAACCTAGCCCGCGAATCTTCCAGGTAATCAGCCCACGTGTCTCCGGCACCATCACCGCCTTGAAGCTGTCCAGCGCGAGACCCTGCTCGCGAGCAGTAATTAGGCTCGCCGCCGCGCCATCGGCAAAGACCAGGAAAGAGAGCACCTGCTCCAGCTCCTGCGTCTCCTGGAAGTGCAGCGTACACAGCTCAAGGTTCAACATGAGAACACCCGCCTTCGGATCTGAGCGCACAATGTGCCGCGCCAGCTTCAGTGCATTGATCGCAGCATAGCATCCCATGAATCCGACCATCGTGCGCTCCACGCCCGTCGAAAGCCCGAGGTGGTCGACGATCTCAAAGTCCAGCCCCGGCGCATAGAGTCCCGTGCAGCAGGTCACCAGCACATGCGTAATACCGGAGCGTTCCTGCTCATTGAGCGCAAGCCGGTCCACGGCCTTCTTCATCAGCACCGGAGCGGTCTTCTCAAACGACTCCATACGCCGCGCGGTGTTGGGAAACTTGCCTAGCCGGTAAAACTCATGCGCGTAATGCGACGAAAATTGGGCGGAACCTTTCTGCGGATCCAGGAACGAATAGCGATGCGCGATGTCGGCGCGGCTCACCATGCGGCGGAAGACCGTGCGTAGCCGCGGGTCGGCGAGCATCTGCTCGGCGAAGACGACAAAGGCGTCATGCACATCGTGCTCTGGTACGGCAGTGGCGATGCGGTTCAGGTAAGCCGTAGTTATGTGCAATAGGCCCTCAGCCCGGGTTATAGGGATTAGATGTCGAGTGTGTCTCGGGGATGCTGGACCACGAAGAGACGACGATCCAGCGACAATCGACTACTTGAGAGAACAGGCTGCGTATTCTCCAATACATCGGCTACTCTTTGAGACGAGACCTTTGTTCTTTTGATAGCACTTTGCAGCACGGGAATAGGATGACGATTTGTTCATGGAGGGACGCAATCACCCGTGCGGCAGGAGTCCATATTCCGGCTATCCTGGTTTTTGTATAGCGTTTCCCGACTCGTTTATTGCTGAGGGAGAAGCAGATGACACAATCGTCATCTTGCAGCCTCTTGGAGTATGCAACTCATGAATCAAATTGTCTTACCATGATTTATGCGACTTCTGCTGGTCGAGGATGAACCCGAGATTCAGGATTTCCTAAAGCAACCCCTTGCCGACGCAGGTTACGAGGTGGACGCCGCCAAGGATGGGCGATCCGCCATCCAACTCGCGTCTGGAAAGAAATATGACGTTTTGATCGTCGACCTTGGACTTCCGGATCAAGATGGCATTGACCTGATTCTTCAGCTTCGACGGTCTGGCGTTAGCAGCCCCGTATTGATACTTTCAGCGAGAAGATCGGTCGACGATAGGGTCAAAGGTCTGGAACAAGGTGGTGACGATTACCTGACAAAACCCTTCGCACTCGCAGAATTGCTAGCAAGATTGCGTAACCTCTTGCGGCGTAATCTTACTACGAGTGAGGAGGCGAATCGCCTCCGCGTACTGGATCTGGAGTTGGATTTCATCAGCCGTAGAGCTTCTCGCGGTGAAGAGGTCTTAAATCTAAGTCCGCAAGAATTCGTGCTTCTGACGTATCTATGTCGACACGCTGGGCGTGTTGTTACTCGATCGATGCTTCTCTCCGAAGTGTGGGGAATGCGAATTCAACCTAACACCAATGTTGTTGATGTACATATCTACCGCCTGCGCGGCAAGGTGGATACAGAAGGCCGTGAGCCGCTGATTAAGACTTTACGAGGTATTGGCTATGTCCTCAAAGACCGCTAATCCAGTCATGCATAGCGCCGCATGGCGTATTTCTCTGTGGGCAACCCTGGCATTTGCTATTGGAACCATGTTGGTTTTTGCGATGCTTCATCGCTTTGTCGCGAACGACATTCAGCGGCGGAGTGACGCTTGGCTCTCTGGAGAGGTCGCGGTCCTCGGTGATGTTGCTGGTCGAACGCCGAAAGACCGCCTCTACGGTAGGGTCGTGAAAGAAGTAGCAGAACTTGCAAGCAGAGAGGTGCCCGACAAACTCCGCTCCAACAGCAATGAGAACGACTCCGTCTTCTTTCTTCAGGCTGGGGACGACGGGACACTGAAACTTTGGGTAGGTGCCGGTGACGGGATGCCAAACCTAGCCGCGATTCGCGAGCGCAAGTTTATTTCCGACGTTCCCTACGATTTGAATGTCAAAGGATTCAGTCATCCCTTTCGAGTAGCATCGGTACAGCTCGATGATGGGAGCCACATCTATCTCGGGCTTTCGGAACGAGATGAATTGCGTGTGCTGAGGAACCTCCGCTACCGTTTTTTCTGCCTCTGGCTGCTCATCGTGCTGTTCGGTTCCGTGATTGTGTTCTTCGTGACCAGACGTATGCTCGGCCATGTTCGCGAGATAACCGAAGCAGCATCTCGGATTGGGCAATCTGATTTGAGCAGCAGGGTTCCGACCAGCAAGCGGAACGACGAAGTAGGGCACCTGGCGCTAACGCTCAACCGCATGCTAGACCGGATAGAAAGCTCGATGCATCAACTACACACCATCACTGAGTCCCTTGCCCACGATCTTCGTAGCCCGTTGACGGCAATTCGGGGAAAGCTGGAGATCGTTCTATCGGGCGATTTAAAGGTCGAGCAAAGTGAGCCAATCGTCTCGGCCATCGATGAACTGGATCGACTAACGGAATTCCTAAATACTTC
>DATMPD010000103.1:0-3078 GCA_035567955.1 Edaphobacter sp. | reverse complement strand
GGCGGTGTAGCTCAGATGGTTAGAGCGACGGACTCATAACCCGTAGGTCGACAGTTCGATTCTGTCCACCGCCACCAAAGTGCTATCGTGCCTGCCAGCGCACTCTTACGGTTCGAGAGTATCATTTAGCTATATCATTTTGAGGCCGGGGTGCGTCTAATCCCTGTGCTGTGCGGGATGCCCGCGATGGAGTCGGTCTAACTATGCCCAAGATTTCGAAGATTCTGCTGCTTGCCGTGTCGGTGGTTCTGGTGGTTACGGTGTTCCTCGGGGTGAACTCGACTGGCGTCAGCGCCGCGTCTGAGCCACAGGATGGCGCTTATCGCCAGATCAACGTCTACAGCGAGGTGCTGCGGCACATCCAGACCGACTACGTGGAGCAGCCGAATATTGCGGCAGTGACGAACGGCGCGCTGCGCGGACTGTTGGAGTCGCTGGATGCGGACTCGAGCTACCTGACGCCGGAGGACTACAAGGCGTACAAGGCGGAGAAGGTTGGCAAGGCGCAGGTGGGGATCAACGTTTCGAAGCGGTACGGGTATGCTTCGGTGGTTTCCGTCGTTCCGGGCAGCCCGGCGGACAAGGCTGGCATCAGCGACGGTGACATTATTGAGGCCATTGGGCCGGCGGATACGCGCGATATATCCCTGGCGATGATTCAGTTGCTGCTGGAGGGGGCACCGGGGAGTGAACTGACCCTCTCGGTGGTTCGGCCTCGCAAATCGGCTCCGGACAAGATTGTGTTGACGCGGGTTACGCCGTCGCTGCCGCCGGTTGCGGAGACGATGTATGAGAACGCGTCGATCCTCTATCTGAAGCCGGGTGTGCTGGACCACGATCACGTGCAACAGATCGAGGTGAAGCTGAAGAGCATGTCGAAGGCGGGGAATAAGAAAGTTCTGCTGGACCTGCGCGATGTTGCTGCGGGGGAGATGGCGGAGGCGACGCGGCTGGCGAACTTCTTCCTGAAGGATGGCACGATCGCGATGCTGGAAGGACAGAAGGTGCAGAAGCAGACCTTTACAGCCGAGGCCTCGAAGTCGATCAACGTTACCGCTCCGGTGGTGGTTCTGGTGAATCGCGGAACGGCTGGGCCGGCTGAGCTGGTGGCGGCGGCGCTGCTCGATAACAAGCGAGCGGATCTGGTGGGAGAGAAGACGTTTGGGGAAGGGGCACAGCAGAAGACGTTTGAGCTGCCGGATGGTGCGGCGCTGATTCTGTCGGTTGCGAAGTATGAGTCGCCGTCGGGCAAGAAGCTGCAGGATGAGGGCGTTACGCCTGGCGTGCTGGTAGCTTCGAATGTCGACCAGACTCCGGCGGTGGATGATGACGCTGGCCCGACAGAGAGCCCGACGCCTGCGAAGCCCACGGTGACGGTGGATGAACAGCTTTCGAAGGCGCTCGCTCTGCTGAAGAACAAGGCTGCTTAACGTAACTCTTTGTGGTGCGCTGTGGAACTGAAGCGATGGCTGATCATGCTATCGTGAAAGGGCCGTGCCGAGCCTATACAGCCGCGAAAAAAAGTCGCCCGAGGTTGACGAGACGCCGCGGTGGAGACGCATTCTTCATCGTGCGACGCTGACCGGACCGGACTATCCCAGCCGCCGGATTGCGAAGCAGGTTACGTTCTTCGCGCTGCTGGAGTTGTCGGCCGTCTTCGGTGCGCTTTGCGGCTTAATGTTTGTTTATTCGATCGATCTGCCGCAGATGGATGACCTGGCGCGGTATCACCCAAACACCACGACGGAATTGCTGGATGTGCATGGGAAGGCGTTTGGGTCGTTTGCACTGGAGCGGCGGGTTGTGGTGCCGTATTCGGATATTCCGCTGGTCCTGCGACAAGCGATTATTTCGATTGAAGACAAGAGTTTTATGCGGAACTGGGGGGTGAATCTGTTTCGCGCGGTTGGGGCGGCTTACCGGGATCTGCATTCTCAGGGGCGAACGCAGGGTGCGTCGACGGTGACGATGCAGTTGGCGCGGAATCTGTTTCTGTCGTCCGAAAAGAGCTATGGGCGCAAGTTCCAGGAGATCATTCTCTCGGTGCAGATCGAGCGGCGGTTTACCAAGGAGCAGATCTTTACGCTTTATGCGAACCAGATTTATCTCGGGCATGGGACGTACGGGTTCGAGGCGGGGTCGGAGTTTTACTTCAGCAAGAAAGCCAAAGATCTGACGTTGCCGGAGGCGGCGCTGTTGGCGGCGTTGCCGAAAGGGCCTGAGGCGTATTCGCCGCTGAAGTATCCGGATCGCGCGTTGAAGCGGCGGAATCTGGTTCTCAGCGAGATGTTGGACGATGGCAAGATCACGAAGCAGCAGGAGGAGGCGGCGAAGGCTGCACCGCTGGGACTGCATCTGGAGCCGCCGGCGAATAGCGTTGCACCGTATTTTGTGGAGGAGGTGCGGCGCCAGTTGGAGAAGCAGTATGGCGTAGAGCAGGTGCATGGGGCTGGGCTTCGCGTGTATACGACACTCGACCTGGATCTGCAGTTGGTGGCGAATAAGGCGATTCTTGAGGGCACCGCGACCTACGAACGGCGGCATGGGTGGAAGGGAAGGCTGCCGAATGTTGTGCTCCAAGGGACGGATGTGGGGAGTTACCGGCATCCGGATTGGGTGCAGCCTCTGGACAAGGGAAGCTATGTTCACGGCCTGGTCACGACGGTGTCGGCGAAGAAGGTTGTCGTCAAAGTTGGTGCGGATCGGCAGGTGGTGTTGACGCCTGAGGACTGGAAGTGGACGCAGAACCAGGATGGCGATGGCTTTCTGCGCACGGGCGATGTGGTTTATGTGAGGGTGGAGAACGTTGCGCCGGATGGAGCGCTGCGGGCGTCGCTGCAGCAGGATTCGGGGGCGCAGGCTTCGATGATGGCGCTCGACAATGCGAGCGGCGAGGTGCTGGCCATGGTGGGCGGCAGAGACTTTGCGCTGTCGCAGTTCAATCGCGCTACACAGGCGCAGCGTCAGGTGGGATCGTCGTTCAAGCCGTATGTGTATACCACGGCGATTGAGGCGGGGGCGAAGCCTACCGATATCGTGGTGGATGGGCCGGTTACGTTTCCGTCGGCGAGCGGTCCC
>DATMPD010000102.1:0-4445 GCA_035567955.1 Edaphobacter sp. | reverse complement strand
GGCAGAGGATACGTGCCTTCAAGTTCAATCGGGTTCTGCGTCGCCAGCACGAAGAACGGCGCCGGCAACCGATAGATGTGCCCGCGCACGGTACAGGAGTGCTCCTGCATGGCTTCAAGCAGCGCAGCCTGCGTCTTCGGCGGCGTGCGATTGATCTCGTCGGCCAACAGAATATTGCCAAAGATCGGACCTTCTACGAAGGTCCATTTGCGATGGCCGGTCGTCAAGTCTTCTTCAATGATATCGGTGCCAGTGATATCGGAGGGCATCAGGTCCGGCGTGAACTGAATGCGCCGGAACTCAAGGTCCAGTGCGTCGGCGATTGTCCGAACCATCAAAGTTTTCGCCGTGCCGGGCAAGCCTGTAATCAGACAGTGGCCCCCCACAAAAAGCGCAATCAGCACTTGGTCCAGAACCTCGTCCTGGCCCACGATCACCTCGCGCACCTGCTTAACAATGCCTTCGCGTACCACATGAAAGCGCTCCACACGCTGCTGGAGCTGCGCTGCATCCGGATTCAAGTCGGCAAAAGTAGTCGTAGCCATCAATCCCCATCCTTATCAGTTCATTTTTGATTCAACTCCAGCAACATCTTCTGTGCCGGCCGGTAGCCGGGCGCAACTTCGAGCGCGGCCAGCACACTCTCCTGAGCCTTGTCCTTCTGCCCTGCAGCAAGATAAGCCTGCGCCAGATGAAACTCCGCACCGGCTTTATCCAGCGGACTCGACGCCACAACAGCAACATACTCGCGGATAGCGCCGTCGTACTGCTTCAGCCCGTACAGCAGATCGCCAAGCCGGCGATGCAGCTCCTCATCTTTGACAGGATAGATGTAATTCAACCGCGCAAGCGTAGCCGCCGCTTCGGCCTGCCGCCCAGCACCTTCTTCAAGCGTTGCCAGCCGCTTCAGCACCGATGGATCCTGCCCCCCCTCGTGCTCATACGCGGTCAGCGACGCGGCCTCAGCCTTCGCATCTCCCTTCGCTCTGTTCGCATCAGCCATCAACTCATAGACGTTCGCATCGCCCACATATTCGGGATACATCGCCAACACCGAGGGTCCCTGTGTCAGCACCGTATCGTACTGTTTATGCTGCGACGCGGCGGCAAGCGCCTTCAGTTTCTCGCGCCACTCGTCGAAATGCGCAGCCTCCCCGCCATACTTCTTGTCGATCCACGCAAAATACTGCTTGTCGAACTCCTCCGGCGCCACCCCAAGATCCTGCTGCACTACCTGCGCGGTCGTTTGCGACTTCGCATAGGAATGAGCCATCTCCAACAGCTTCTCTTCGCCCCACTTCGCCTTCACAAAATCGCAGATACTACCGCCCTGAAAATACGAGACGACCACCTGCGACGGATACTCCGGATAGACGAAGCCGCGATCCAGCGCCGCCAGAGGCAGCAGCTTCTTCTCGCGAATAGCAATCAGAACCTCCGGCGTAACGCGGTCGCTCCACTCCGGCGCTCGCTCCCCCTCCTCATGCACCGCAAGCCCTTCGGTGAACCAGCGCGGTACACGATGGTTGGTAGCCGTCAGAATGTACACATGACTCATCTCATGCCATAACGTCGCGCCCCAATTGAAATCGCCGGGCTTGCGCGCCGAGGGGCTGTCCATCGCCACCACCTCCCCAAACGTCACACCAAGCGCACCCAACCCCGGCATTCCCATCGTCCGCACGGCGAAGTCCTCGTGATCCGGATAGACCTCCACCTGCACCGGAGCGGGAAGCTTCATCCGATACTTCTTATCGTAGGTCGCCATGATCGTGTGCAACTCCGCCTGCATGTACGGCTGCAGTAGATCGGCCTCTGTCTTCTTCAACTTCAAAATCGTTGTGTCATCCCGAAACGTTTGAAAATTTTTGTAGCTGTCCAACAGACGCAGGCTGTTCACAGTCGCGGCATCGCGATACCCGTTGTTATAGCTCAACTCCAGCTCCGCCAACGGCTCGTCTTCCTTACCCATCCGCATCAGGTCAATACCGAGCGCCGAATGCGCCGTCCAAAGCCGCGGGTCGGCCTTCACCGCCCTGCGGTAATACGTCACCGCATCCTCGTACCGGTAGTGCATCTCAAGCTGATGCGCAACACGCGCATACGCCTCTCCATAACCAGGGTTGATCGCCGCAATCTTCGCAAACCACGCATCGGGAGACCGATCGGCAATCAACTCCACCGCCGCATGAATCGCCATCGCATCCATCGCATCCTTGTCAAGGGCAAGCGCTTTATTGGCTTCGGCGATAGCCACCTCGCTCTCATCATTCTCAAGCGCAAGATTCGCCATCAGCTCATGCGCTCCAACCAGCTTCGGATCGAGCTCAATGGCCTTCGCCGCATACTCCGTCGCCTTACCGTCGAAACCGTCTGCAGACACAATCGCCAGTCCAAGATACGCTTCGGCGTTCGATGGCTCCTTCGCCAGCGCTTCGCGGAAAAGATCGGCAGCTTGGGGATTGTTGAATCGCTCGTGAAGCAGCATGCCCCAGCGCACTTTATAGAGAGCCCTGCTATTCGCCGCCTGCGTCGCCAAACGAAACTGCTCGTTCGCCTGCTCCCACTCTTCCAGCCCCCAGAAGCCCTCCGCCCGAGTGTACGCATCACCACTACGCGTCAACCCATCGAAGCATCCCTGCGCCTCGGGACGATGCCCATGTTTGCGTTGCGACCAGCAGTCCGAAGGCACAGCAGCAGATGCAACGGCGCAAGCCGCGCACATCAGCAATGGGGCAAGTGAGGGAGTGAAACGTCTCATTTGTCCAGCCCCTCCTGCACCTTCGCCAACTCCAGCAACGCTGCCGTCAACTGAGTTTTATAGTCCGCGGGATCCATCGCCGCTTTCTGATACTTCAGCGTGTCAATCTTCTGTTCCAATTCCTCCTTCTTTGCAAGCAATGTGCGCTTAGCCGGATCGTTTGCCGCCTGCTGGCTTGTGCCAAGACGCAGGAGTATGAAGCTCGACATGAGCGCTCCCTGACCGTTGCCAGCCGCGCGCACCGGTTCCCCATGGCCCACATCGTCAAAAACTGCATGCTCGGTCGCAAGCCGCTTCTGGGAGTCATAGAACGCCGCTGTCTTCGTCGTTGCGTAGGCAAAGGCCTCCATGGCACTGATCGAGTCGCTCTTGTCCGTATCGGCTGCGGGATCCCGCAGCGCCTCAACCCAATACCGCGCAAACACCGTTGCATTCTTTTCCGTGCCCGATTTCGTCGCCGCGATCACCGCACGCCCTGGCCTCTCGAGAGCCGGTATCGCTCCTCCGCTGGCGCTGGTCGTATCGACGACGAGCTGGCGCCGCGATGGAATACGGTCGCACATCGCTGCAATCTCACCCGCGGTCACATCCGGCCCTACAAGGTTGAACTTGTACTCAACCCCGTCGAAGGAACCATGACCAATCAGGACGAGCACCAAGGCATCGTCTGCCTTCGCATCACGCGCCACTGCACCCAGCGTCTCCTTCAGTTGCGACGTCGTGGCCTGCGCGCCAGTCAGGGTAAAAACATGCGCCGCACTATCCGCAGCCTTGAACACCTTATCCAGGTCCTTCGCCGCCGCGGTAAATCGCTGCTCGTAATCGGGCTCCCCTCCGAGCCCAGCCACAATGACGTAGTACACCGCAGCGCGCGCCTGCACCGTAAATACAAACACCGTCGCAAGAATCATAATCCGCGGTCCGATTCCTATAAGGGTGTGTTTCACACCACACCCCACTTCCGCCGCAGTAGCCACTCAGCGACTGGTAACGCCAGCAACAGCAGGAACACGATCGGCATACTCCACAGTTCCTTCGTGCTCCGGACCGAAATTCCCGCCTCGGAGTAGGAGATATCACGAGGCAGATCCTTCAACTCGGAGGGCTCCCAGTAACGGCCGCCAGTCTGCGACGCAAGTTGCTTGAGCAACACCTGGTTCTGTTCCGTGTGGAAGTTCTCAGCAACCCCATCCTCACGCTGAAAAGTCACCACGTCGCGTCCCAGCTCCTGTGACTGCTTACCCGCAGAGTCCGCAGTGACTTCTGCTAAATACGCGCCCGGTTTCTCCGCGGTCCACTCCGCCTGATACTGGCCCGGCGTATCCTGCGACGGCGCGAGATCCACCACCGCATTCGTGCCCTCCGGCCCCACAATATGTGCCGTGACATGCGCATCTCCCGCCGGCTGAAACTGCCGGTCGCGCACTTGCGCCGCAAGCTGGACCCGCCCTTCATCCATCAACGTCCGAGCCGGCATCGACGCAGCCACCGGCCCCGGCGAATCGGCCACCAGCCAGCGCAAAAGCTGTTGCCAGAAAAGATGGTGAGACGGATCGCCCACAGCTTCGCTCATCTGCCACCGCCACGTTCCGCCCGTCGCCATGATTGCAGTGCGGCCATGGCCATAACTCTGCGTGACCAGCAGCGGAAGCTTGCGCCGCCCCACATTCATCTGCGCCAACGC
>DATMPD010000101.1:0-8760 GCA_035567955.1 Edaphobacter sp. | reverse complement strand
CATTCGCGAACATGTGATGTCGCTGCCGGAGCGGCAACGCATGGCGGTGCTGATGCACAAGTACGAAGGCATGGACTACAAACAGATCGGGGACGTACTCAAGCTGAGTGAGTCCGCCACAAAATCTCTGCTGTTTCGCGCTTACCAGACACTGCGCGATAAGTTGAAGGCTTTTATTTAGGCCTAATAAATGCACGCGCCAAAATTTATGAAGACGCGTCCGAAATGCAAACGTGGAAAGGTTCACGATGAACTGCAAAGACTGCCAATCCGTTCTCCTCGATCTCCTGCTCGATCCGGGCGCACCCTCGAACGCGGCTGGGCGGAGCCATCTTGAGTCCTGCCCCGAATGCGACCGGGAGTTCAAGTCGCTTGAAGCGACGTTCACTCTGCTCGACGCCTGGAAGGCGCCGGAGCCCTCGCCCTACTTTGATCAGAAGCTTGCCGTTCGTCTGCGCGAAGAGCAAGCACGGGCGCCCGAGGGTTGGTTCGAGCGGCTGAAGAGCCGGCTTCTGTTCAATACCGGCCGACAGTTTCGACCTGCACTCGCTGGGGCTCTGGCATTGATCCTTCTCATTGGCGGCGGAACCTTCGCCAACCTGTCCGGCGTTGGCCGTTCCTCGCCGCAGGCTTCGGCTGCAGTGCAGGACCTGCAGATCCTCGACAAGAACGACCAAGCGATGCAGGCAATGGATCAACTTTTGCAGGACGAAGGCCCGGTCGACGATACTGCCACGTCCCCCAGCAGCTAGTTTTCTGCCGAACTCTCTTGATATTTCGGCAAAATAATATCTTGAAGGGGGAGCCAACACAGTAAGCTGCTGTAACAGACAGGGTTTTACGATAACGCTCGGGGCTTCTCCCGGCTGAACACCATGACATTTCAACTCCACTCGCGGCGCATCTTTATCCCAGCCCTCGCGGTTCTGCTGCTATCAGCAGCCACTGCAATGGTTGCGGCTCAGCCTGCGTCGATGCGCAAAGTGGGTCAGACGCCACATCCTGCCGTGAATACGCCGCGTCCGGCTCAGGGCCAGAAACAAATCGGTCCGAAGCCCAATCAGGAGCACCTGGCGCAATGGATGAACCGGCACAGCAACCTGCCGCTTGCAGAACAGCAGCACGCGCTCGAAAATGAGCCCGGTTTCCGCGATCTTCCCTCACAAACCCAGCAGCGCATGCGCGATCGTCTCACGCAGCTCAACAATATGACACCCGAGCAGCGCCGGCGCATTCTGGACCGTACCGAGCAGATCGAGCACCTCACCCCAACCCAACGGCAGCAGTGGCACGGCGCAATGGAACAATACAGCGGACTCCCCGAGGACCGGCGCCGCCTGGTCGCCCGCGCCTTCCGCGATCTCCGCGAGATGCCCGAGCCACAACGCCAGGCCATCCTCAGCTCAGATCGTTTCCGCGGCCAGTTCTCCGATCAGGAGCGCAACACCATCTCCGATCTTCTCGCGGTGGAACCCTACCTTCCAGTTCGGCACCCGAATGACGGCCCTTCCTTCGGAAAGTGAGATTCGGAAAGTAAGAACACTTCGCTCTTTAAGAGAGGTAGCCGCCCGGAGGCGGCTATTTTTGTTGCGGGGAGGGGATAGGGCTAAGGGGGGGAAGAACACCGTTTGCTTTTTGGCCCAGCGTCAAAAGATGTCTTCGGGCGAATACGATCAAGCCAATCAGAGGTGCGGCGAAATGATCGCGAAAATTAGACAGCCCTTGAATCTCCTGAACGGTCTTCTTCCTCCTTAGTGGATGTAGTGTGCATGCATGCGAGCTGGCTGCCCATACAACTTTGGTACAGGCTTCCACAGAGACCTCACTCTTTTTCCGATCAGACGATTGAAATCCTTGACCACGCGCTCCTGTCCGCCTACCCTGAATCTATGCCTAAGCTGCACATCTTCTGTTGTTGTCGCCGCTCTCCGCTGGCCCACACAGAAGCGCGTCGCATCCGCTAACCTGCGGCCTTCGCTACAATTTTCATCGCTCCCTCACAAAGAATCGAGACCTTCCATGAAGCTCTTCGTCAGTCTTTTCCTGCTTGTTGCATCCGCCATGGCCCAGGGTCCGATCGCCGGGACCTGGATAGGGAACGCCACTGTCCATGGCCAGCAGGTTCCCATCCGCCTCGAGCTGACCGGCCACGGCAACGAACTCCGTGCAGCTCTGCTCAACGGACCCGAGAGCAGCCCCGCTTCGAGTGCTGTCTTCAACGGCAACCGTCTTCTGCTGACATTCAATTACTACGCGAAGACGCTCGATGCGACGCTTGCGGACGGCCATCTCACCGGCAGCTTTGGCACCACTGCCACGCGGTATCCGGTCAGCTTGAGCTCGCGTGACGCAGGCACGAGCAACAGCGAAACGCACGCTCAGGACATCAACGGGGATTGGGAGATTGCCGTTAAATCTGCCAAGGGCGAGTCTGCTTGGCAGCTCCGCGTGGAGCCTCTGCATAACAGCGGCGAAGTGAAAGCTGTGATTCAGCGCATCGATGGAGATACCGGCTCTCTCTATGGTTCGTGGAAGGGCGGCGCTTATCAGATCAGCCACTTCACCGCCGCCGGACCCGCTCTCTATAGCCTGACTCCGCAGGCCGATGGGACTCTGCTTGTATCGAACCTGCTTCGCGCGGATGTGAACGATCAACAGAATCTTGTTGCGCGGCGCCCAACGCAGGCGCGTGCGGCGAAGCTCGTGGGGCCTACCGATCCTACACAACAGACGACTGTGAAAGATCCTTCTGCGCGATTCAAATTCAGTTTCCCGGACCTGAGCGGCAAGGTGGTTTCGAACACCGATCCGCAGTTCGACGGCAAGGTTGTGATTGTTGCAATCGGCGGGTCGTGGTGCCCGAACTGCCATGATGAGGCGCCGTTTCTTGAGAGCCTGTATAAGCAGTTTCACAGTCGTGGACTGGAGATTGTGAGTCTGTCGTTTGAGGAGGGGGATCAGTTGAAAGATCCGGCCCGGCTGCGGGCTTTTATCGCGCGGTATGGATTGACCTATACCATTCTTGTAGCAGGAGATACGGAGCAGTTGAATGAGAAGATTCCGCAGGCGGTGAATCTGAATTGCTGGCCTACATCGTTCTTTCTGGGGCGGGATGGCCGGGTGCGGGAGGTTCATGCAGGGTTTGCGGGGCCGGCCAATCCACCGGCCCACGAGGCTTTGATGCGTGAGGTTACGGCGCTCGTCGAGCAACTGCTGGCCGAGCCGGTTCCTACGCAGAATGCTTTGCTTCATTTCTAGAAAAAAAATCCTGCGCTGGCGACGGCGTGGGATTCTCGCGTTTTTGCTGGTGTTTTTGAGGGGGGTTTTGGAAAAAGCGGGTGGTTGAACGTGGTTTTTTGATGGTGAGAACATGGTGAATGCGTGGTAAAACGTGGTGAGAAAACTGCCTCTGCGCGACGGTTAAAAACATGCCACATTTTCAACTTTTATTTTTTGAGCTCATCATCGGAAGGTAGCGTTAGCCATGACCGGGAGTTTGCTCAGGAGCAACGACGTAAACGGTCAACCGCTGTTAGCCTGAGTTCTTAGCAAATGACGCGAAACTGATTTTGCAAGGCCCTCCATGTGGAGGGCTCAGTTTTGCGGTGACTGAGGAAGTTAAGTATAAATCCCAAAAAAAGTAGTTAAGCCATTTGGATTCATAAACATCTACACGTCCCCCCCGAACCGTTATAATGAAAAGAGAGCCTACAGATGCAACCCGCGAGATAGGGCCAAGGACTAATCTGCTGATAAAGAGCAATTTAGCCCCTATGTCCGTTTGCTTTTGGATAGTTGCCGCATCATATTCCGCTGCAAAGCATTAAAAAGGAAGCTCTTCCCTGCAAGCTGCCTGCCGGGAAGGAATAGCTCTCAAAAAGGATGCCCATCGCCAAACTCACCGTCGAACTGGAGATTCCTCACGCTCAGTCCCTTAAAGACCGCCGCCAGGTTCTCCGTTCCATGAAAGATAAGCTTCGCCACGGCTTCAATCTCTCTATCGCCGAGCTCGACGAGGGTATCGTATGGAACCGTGCCACCCTGGGAATCGCCGCGATCTCCTCGTCCACCACTTATCTCACCGGCCAGCTCCACCAGATCGACCAGGCCGTTCACCGGATTGCAGCGGCATTGAGTGCCGAAGTCCTTGATTCTTATGCGGAAATCCTTGCCGAGTAGACCGAAATCGTCCGAGACCGCCCCCACCCCGCAGATTTCCGGCCGAAATCGTCATTCTGCGTTAGGCGGAACGGCCCATCTTTGATATCCTCAACCGTTCGCCCTAGTCCAAATCTTATGCCCGAGCAACGAGCCAGAACGTACCACCGCAACCGAGTCGCCAATACCTTTTCCGAAGAGATCGGCGCCATGCTTGAAGGCGAGCTCTCCGACCCCCGCATCGCCCCAAGCTACGTCACCGACGTCGTCCTCGCGCCCGGCGGCAAGTCCGCCCGCATCTTCGTCGCCGTCCACGGCAACGAAGAAGAGGAGGCCTCGACGCTCGAAGGCCTCATGACCGCCCGCGCTTACATCCGCTCTCAGCTCCGCGACCGGATGGGCGTTCGCCATGTACCCGACCTAACCTTCGCCATCGACCGGTCCGAGAAGATGACAGGCCGTATGGAAGAGCTCCTGGCCCGCACCCGCAAACGCGACCAGAGACGGACCGCGGCCGCATCAGCTTCTCCGGTCACCGCTAAATCATGACGACCGAAGCCAAGGTTCTGCGGTTCCAGGCCCCTGCAGCCCACCCCCGCGAGGTCGTCTCACCGTCTGACCCTCAGCCTGAGCCCCAGATCGCCGCTCTCCTGGCCGCCTTCCGGGCTCACCCCCGCTTCCTTCTCACCTCCCACGCGCGGCCCGACGGCGACGCCATCGGCTCTACTCTCGCCCTCGCCGAAGTCCTCGACCAGTTAGGGCGCCAGGTAGACATTATCCTGGCAGACCCCATCCCCATCACCTATCTCTCACTGCCCAACCTGCACCGCATCCACCACAACCCGTCGGCAAACGACATCGACCCCGACCAGAACACTCCGGCCATCCTGCTCGAATGCGACGGCATCGCCCGCACTGGACTCCTGGGCCTCGAAGGCCGTACCCTGATCAACATCGATCACCACGCCAGCGGCCGTCCGTTCGCGTCGATCAACTGGATCGATGAGCACGCCTGCGCCGTAGCCGCGATGGTCTACCGCATCGCCCTCGCCGCCAAAGTCGATATCACACCCTCGATGGCCACCTGTCTTTACGCCGCAATCCTCTCCGATACCGGCTCCTTCCAGTACTCCAGCACCACCGCGGACACCTTCGCTCTGGTGCATCATCTCGCCGCCCGCGGGGCCAACCCCAGCCAGATCGCCCGCGACATCTATCTCTCCAACCCCGCCAGCAAGATTCGCCTTCTGGGCATCGCGCTCTCCAATCTCCAGACCGAGGGCGACCTTGCCTGGACCTGGGTCACCAACGAAGATATGGATCGCATCGGAGCCGTAGCCGAAGACTGCGAAGGCGTCGTCAACTATCTGATCAGCATCGCCGGCGTCGAATCCGCGGTCTTTCTGCGCGAAGTGGCCGATGCCAGTCAGTTCCGTCTGAGCATCCGCAGCAAAGGAAAGCTCGACGTAGCCCGGATCGCCGAGCACTTCGGCGGCGGCGGTCATCGCAGCGCCAGTGGCTGCACCATCGACGGCCCTCTGGACGTGGCCACCGAGCGCATCCTAACTCAGCTTCGGACAGGACTCTGATAGGCTTGTCTCGCTCCGCATAGATAAATGAACGGATAAATGAACGATAGTCAACAACCTACCGCGTCCGGCGAAAGGATCGAACCCGCAGCCATCCTCTGGTTTCGGCAGAGGCTGCCGAGCCTCGCCACGGCGCGGGAGTTTATTGTCCTCTTCGCTGTGACCGGTTTCCTCCTGCTGTACGGCCTGGTTCCGGTCTTCGGCGGCGATCAACTCGGCCTGGTAGGCGCGGACGAACCGAGATACGCCCAGATCGCGCGTGAGATGCTTACCGCACACTCGGAAGCCTGCCACGCCGTGAACGCCAAGATGGTCCCCCACAGCCTTCGCGGGGAAGATGTACGCAACTCTTTCCACTGCATCGCCGCCGGCACCGTGACCCCCATCCTCTACGGCAAACCCTGGCTGGAGAAACCTGCGCTTTACTACTGGCGCGCCATGAGCTTCTTCAAGGAGTTCGGGGTCTCCGACTGGACCGCCCGGCTTCCCTCCTCCTCGGCTACGCTCGCCCTGGTCGTTCTCATCTTCCTCCACATGCGGCGATTCCGCCCCGGAGGCCATCTCGACGCGGCTCTGATCACCGTCTCCTGCGTGGCCATCGTCAGCTTTGCCCGGGGAGCCTCCACCGACATGCAGCTTGCTGCGCCCTTCTGCATCGGGATGCTCGGCTGGTATGCCTGGTACGAGACCGGCAAGAAGTTCTGGCTCTTCGACCTCTACTTCTTCGGCGCTGCCGCTACGCTCGCCAAAGGCCCCGTAGCCCCTTTCCTCGCGCTTTCGATCATTCTTCTCTTCGCCGGGCTGCGCCGCGAGTGGTCGCTGCTGCGCCGCACCATCTGGTGGCCCGGCGTCATGCTCTACCTCATCATGGTGCTGCCCTGGTACATTGCTGTCCAGAAGCGCAACCCCACCTTCTACCGGTTCTTCCTGCTCGAACAAAATCTGGAACGCTTCGCCAGCAACCGCTACCAGCACCACCAGCCCTTCTTCTTCTACGCCGTCGTCCTGCTCATTGGCCTGATGCCCTGGACAGTGATCGCCCTTCGTGCCTTGGTCGACTCCATCGAAGTCTCCATCGCCGAGTGGAAGGTTCGCCACAACCCCAGCCGCTACCTCGGCCACACCCGCGCCGGCGATGCCTTCCCCGAGTTCCTCGTCCTCTGGGCTCTCTTTCCCATCGTCTTCTTCTCCTTCTCGGGATCGAAACTTCCCGGCTATATCCTCCCCTCCATCCCTCCCCTCACCATCCTCGCAGCGGATTATCTGAATCGCATTCGTCGCGAGGGCCTGCCCAAATGGCTGCTCTGGTCCCACGCCGCCCTCTGCGCCATCATGGTCTTTGTTCTTGTCTTGGCCCCCCAGCACATGCTCTACGAGACCCTCGTGCCCTCTGTGCAATGGTTGTTAGCCGCCGCTGCAGCAGCGCTCGGCTTCGGGGCTATCGTCTTGCTCATCATCCGGCGCTGGGGCATCTCCCAGGTATGCAACGCAACCCTGATTCCTGTCCTGGCAACCCTGGTCTTTCTGCTGGGCTTCTACGGCAAAGAGCTTGACGTCAACTACTCCGCCCGTCCTTTGGCCCGCGAGATTCAGCGCGTGGCTCCGGACGTAAAGCTCGTCGCCACCGACCAGCTCCCAGGCAGCTCCACCTCTGCCATCAAGCGCGACATGGACTACGGTCTGGCCTTCTACCGCAATCAGCCGATGATTCACTACGCCAAAAACGGCGTTCCCGCGGCCGAACATCTCCTCGTCGTCCGGGCAAACGACACCGCCGACCTCGACCGCTGGCTCAACGGACGCGTCTACACGCCTCTCTTCCTCTATGAGTCCCAGGGCCTCGAGGTCTACAGGGTCTACGCCAAGCAGTAAGCCATCCGGTACTCACCGGCACGTCCCTTACCCATCCCCGCCAAATTCCGATAAGCTCAAACGAATACTTTTAGAGGGTATGACCGTCGCGACCCAATTCGAGATTCTGGACCTCCGCCATTTTTCCGCGCGGCAGTTGCGTCCGCTGCTCGAAAGCGAGTCGCGTCTGTGGCAGGAGCGCCTGCGCTGGAACTACCAGAGCTCTACTGAACTTCTCCTGCAATATCTGGACTCCCGTATCCTGCCCGGATTTGTCGCGCTCGACCGCGGACGCATCTGCGGCTTCACCTTCTGCGTCTACGAGGGGCAGAAGGCTGTTGTAGGCGACGCCTTCGCCCTGGCGAACGACCGTCCGCAGATGATTTACATCACGCAACTCCTCCTGCACCACCTGCTTCAGCTTCTGCAACACTCTCCCGGCATCCAGCGGGTCGAGTCCCAGCTTCTGCTCTACGATGCCGGCTCGATCGATGAAGCGTTTGTTGCTGCCGGCTTCACCATGTTTCCCCGCCTCTTCATGGAGTACGACCTCTCCCAGGCGCACGGCGCAGCTGGAAGTTCAAGAGAACGTCGCCGCGGCCTTCCACCCTACATCGAACTTGTAGGCTGGTCGTCGGATCACTATCAGGCAGCCGCCGAGTTGATCCACGAGTCCTACATCGGACATATCGACGCCCGCATCAACGATCAGTACTGTTCGCTGCACGGCTCTTTGCGCTTTCTGCACAACATCGTTCGCTTCCCCGGCTGCGGCGTCTTCGATCCTGACGCCTCCTGGGTGCTCCGCGATCAGCGCAACGGAGCCTTGATCGGAATGCTGTTATGCTCGCGCGTCGCCGACGACGTCGCCCACATCACCCAACTCTGCGTCGCAACCGCCCATCGCGGACAAGGCCTTGGCCTCGCGCTCCTCGAACACTGCATTCGCCATCTCACCCGCTCCCGCTTCGCCGCCATTACGCTCACGGTCACGGAAGCCAATCATCAGGCCGTCAAGCTCTATAAGGACTCGGGCTTCTTCGTGCGCCACCGCTTCGAGGCCATGGTTCTGGATAAATCCTGATTCTTTTCTAACTGCAATTCGCCGAATCTTCTTGGTTGTCATCCTTCGCCGTAGGCGGAGGACCTGCTTTTGCTTTTT
>DATMPD010000100.1:0-2378 GCA_035567955.1 Edaphobacter sp. | reverse complement strand
TTGCTTCTTGTAAGGTGTGGACGTATACGAGCGGATCTGAATCGTTCCGTGAGGCACATCTTGCGTCTGATCGAAGCGCGGAGGGTTCGCAGGTACGTCGAGAAGACTGGCGGGAAATAATCCCGTCTTCAGAAGTTTGTTTCCGGTATCCATGACCTTTGCGCCGCCGATCTGGAAGCTGTACTCGTAGATCTCAGGGTCGAGGGGGCCGAGTGTTACGCTCCAAATACCGTTAGCGTCCTTCACCATCGCGTGATCTCCGCCCAACGATAACCTAACGTCAGGCGCACTGGCCGCGCGGACCCGGAAAGTGACCGTACGGTCCGCGTGAAGCTCCGGAGAGACAAGGGGTACGGGAGGGCTGGTGGGGGCATGATAGGCGTTGGCGGGTCGATGTAGAGCCACATCTTGGGCCACCAACAAACTCGAAGCTGAAACGCCCAGACTGATACCGCGGATGAATATCCGGATGGCAAAGATTGGCATGTGCCTCATTCGCCTAATATACCCAAGCGGAAAGCACATAGCTCCTGTATTACGGGCAAACAGGAAAGAACCGAATAAGTTCCGGTTTGCCGACCATGCGGACATAACGGGGAATTAACCGTCAACTTCCGGTCGATGGAGCGGAGACATTCGTGGACACTGGCCGACTCCCAATGCTCAATCAGTGAGCGACGGGACGGACCCTTGCGGCGGTGGACCCGAATTATGGCAAGGGCTGAGCCCGCTGGATTCGACGACGACGACCGAGCCCCCAGGCGGCAGCGCGTTCTCCTTAGCGGTGATTTTGCTATGTGGGAGGCGGTGTCTTCGCTCGCGGGTCGTGCTGGGCGAGACGGCTTAGGAGATAGTCGACCTCAGCCCTTCCCTTTGCTGAGAGCGAAGAACCCGGGGCGCGTTGAGAATCATAGGCGATGGCTCTGCGCTTCTGCAGGACGCACTTGCGGACGGCGAGACCGATTCCCTGCTGCTGCTCGTAGCGGATGAGCGGGAGATGCGCATCGAAGAGGTCGTGGGCGGCGTCGCGCTGGCCGGACTGGGAGAGCTTGACAACGTCGACGAGCATGTCGGGGAAGGCGTAGCCGGTCATCGCGCCGTCGGCTCCGCGCTCCAGCTCAAAGTCGAGGAAGAGGCCGCCGTTGCCGGTGAGAATCGAGATGGGGCGGAGCGCTCCCTCGCTCTCTAGGCTGCGCAGGGCGCTGATTTTCTCGAGGCCGGGCCAGTCTTCGTGCTTGAGCATCACGCAGGATGGATTGTCGTTCACGATGCGCTGGATGACTTTGGGGGTCATGACGACGGTGAGCAGCAGGGGGTAATCCTGAATGACGAACGGGATGTCGGGGCCGATGGCGGCGACGGCCTGGGCGTAGTAGTTGACGATCTGGTCGTCGGTGCGGAGGCTTGGCGGCGGGGCGATCATGACGCCGGCTGCACCGCCTTCCATGACGCTGCGGGCGAGGGAGCGCATGGCTGCGAAGCCAGGGGCGGAGACTCCGACGATGATCGGAACTCCAGCTCGGCGGACGACCTGGTTGGAGATGGCGAGGGCTTCGGCGGGATCGAGTTTCGGAGCTTCGCCCATGATGCCGAGGATGGTGAGACCGGTGACGCCGCAACCGAGGTAGAAGTCGGTCATCCTGTCCACGGAGTCGTAGTCGACGGCGCCATCGGGCTTAAACGGAGTAACGGCGATGGCGTAGACACCCTTTGCGGTGTGATCGAGGAGCATCGGTCTATTCATCCTTCTTGGGTGTTGTGGGGTGGCCGTCGCGCAGGAGGAAGTCGAAGTCGCAGCCTTGATCGGCTTGCAGGACGCAGTCTTCGAACAGTTTTGCATAGCCGCGCTGCGGGGTTTCGCGTTGCGGTGGTGATTGTTTCAGTGCTGCGAGACGTTGTTGTAGTTCGGAGTCGTCGATGAGGAGTTCGAGGCGCCGGGCTTCGACATCGAGCAGAATCTGATCGCCATTTTGGACGACAGCGAGTGGGCCGCCAACTGCGGCTTCAGGTGCAATATGGAGGACGATGGTGCCGAAGGCGGTGCCGCTCATGCGGGCGTCGGAGATGCGCACCATGTCTTTGACGCCCTGGCGTGCGAGCTTCATGGGAATTGGAAGATAGCCCGCTTCGGGCATGCCGGGTGCGCCTTTGGGACCGGCGTTGCGCAGGACGAGGATGTCGTCGGCGGTGACGTCGAGGTTGTCATCGTCAATGCGATGGGTGAGGTCTTCGATGCTGTCGAAGACGACGGCTCGGCCGGTGTGGCGCATGAGGTGCGGAGAGGCGGCGGAGTGTTTGATGACGGCGCTGAGGGGCGCGAGATTGCCGTGGAGGATGGCCATTGCGCCTTCGGGTTTGAGTGGCGATGCGAAGCTGCG
>DATMPD010000099.1:0-3861 GCA_035567955.1 Edaphobacter sp. | reverse complement strand
ATTCTTCGCTGCCGGTTTCTCCGTGGACGACGAAGGCGTGGCGAGTGTTGAGGAGGACCATGGCTTCGGCGGCGAGGGGGACGAGATGAGGGGCGTAGACGCCCATGACTTGTGCGGAGGCTCCTGCGGGATTGGACAGGGGGCCTACGAGGTGGAAGATGGTGCGGATGCCGAGAGCGCGGCGGACGGGCATGACGGTCTTCATGGCGGGATGCAGGGAGGGCGCGTGGAAGAAGGCGAAGCGATGTTTGCGGAGGGAGGCTGCGCCGTCGGCTGGGGAGAGGTCGACGGGGATGCCGAGGGCTTCGAGGACGTCGGCGGAGCCGCAGGTGGAGGTGACGGCTCGGTTGCCGTGCTTGGCGATGGTAGCTCCTGCGGCGGCGGCGACGAGGGCGGCGGCGGTGGAGATGTTGAAGGTGCCGCTGGAGTCGGCTCCGGTGCCGCAGGTATCTATCAGGAGGGTGCGCTCGAGATCGTTTAGTGGAATGGGGATGGCGGCGGCACGCATGGCGTCGACGAAGCCGGCGATTTCGGTGGGGGCGGGGCCGCGGGTGGCGAGGGAGCCGAGGAGAGCGGCGATTTCGAGATCGGTGGATTCGCCGCGGAGGATGGTCTGGAGGAGTTCGGCCGCGTCGGTACGGGAGAGGGTTTCGTGGCCTTCGATGATTCGCTTGAGGTAGGGCTGGAGGGGCATTGGTTTAAGCGTAGCAGGTTGATGAGGGGTGAAAGGGCGCTCGCTCTTCGCGTGCGACAATGCCACGGAGAAGTGCCACAATGTGCGTGAGGCTTAGCGTGCGATTCTGGTTTGCTCACAGCAGCGAAGTCCCCATCTATCGGCAACTGATGACGCAGGTTGTTCTTGCGATTCTGTGCGGCGATCTTAAGCCGGGTGAGCGGCTGCCGAGCACGCGGGAACTTGCCCGGCGATTCGCGTTGCATCCGAATACGGTGAGCGCGGGGTATCGGCAGCTGGAGCGCGAGGGCTGGACGGAACGCCGCCGCGGCAGTGGCGTGTTTGTTCGCGCGAAGGCTGAGCCGCCTTCAACACCGGAGCAGATTCTCGATCATCACATTGCGGGTTTTTTTCGGGCGGTGCGTGAGTTGGGGCTTCCGGCTGCGGATGTTCGCGCGCGGGTGGCACAGTGGCTGGCCGCGCCTGCTCCGGATCATTTTGTGCTGATCGATCCGGATGCCGAACTGCGGCAGATACTGCTTGCGGAGATCGGTCAGATTACGAGCTTTCCTGCGACGGGAGTGTCGATTGCGGACTGTGGTGTGCCGGAGACGCTGGCCGCTGCAATCCCATTATGCCGTCCGAGTAAGACCAAGGCGGTTCGAGCTGTTCTTCCCGCGGGTGTGGAGTTGATCACGCTTCCGATTCGTTCACCGAATGCGTGGCTGAATCCGTGGCTGCCTGCGCCTGCGGCTTCGCTGATCGGGATTGTGTCGCACTGGCCGGAGTTTTTGACGACGGCACACACGATGCTGGTTGCGGCTGGCTTGTCTCCGGATGTTCTGGTGATGCGCGATGCTCGCGAGGCGCGATGGCAGCATGGATTGGATCAGGTAACGGCACTTCTGTGCGATGCGTTTACTGCGACGCTGCCGATGCTGCCGCCCAAGCCTCATAAGATTGTTTTTCCGCTGCTGGCGGAAACGGCTCGCGCCGAACTTGGCGGCTACTCGCACCTCGACGGATTGTGACACTTGCGAAACTGTCCTTAGGCTGCACCTTCGGCTGATTCTTGCGCATAGGCTCGCCTCATCGATGTTCAACGAGGTGAGGGATGATGCGGATGAATTTCGGCAAACAATATATTCCGTGGGTTATGGCGGCGGGTCGTGCCGCGCTGGGACCTGTTTTGATTGCGGGAGCGGCTTGTTCGTGGAACGGCTTTACGCTGGCTGGCATCGTCGTTGGCGCGCTGGTGTCGGATATCTACGACGGTGTGCTGGCGCGGCGGTGGCGTTGCGATACGGCGGCTGTGCGGCTCTTCGATTCGATGGCGGATACTTTCTTTTATCTGTGCACGGCGGGTGTTCTCTGGGTTGGCCAGCCGCAACTCTGGCGGAGTTACCGTGGATTGCTGATTGCGCTGCTTGGTTTGGAAGCGGTGCGTTTTGTCTTCGATTTCGCCAAGTTCGGAAGCCCTGCGAGCTACCACTCGTATCTGGCGAAGTTGTGGGGCCTGGTGATGGCGGTGGCAGTGATTGGGGTCTTCGCGCTGCATCGTTCGAATGAGCTGGTGCCTGCCGCGCTTGTGCTGGGCATCCTGTGCGACCTGGAGGGATTGGCGATGTCACTGCTTTTGCCTGCATGGCGCAAAGACATCAAGACGATACGAATGGCGTGGAGCCTTCGAAGAGAGTTGCTGGACGAGAGACATGCGTCGCCGGCAACAGGTGAACAGAGGGCTCGCTTCCGGCGAGTGTTATCTACCAAAGGGAGGAATCTCGTGATTGGCGGATCTTTTGTATTTGCTGTGGGAGTGCTGGTGGTTGTGCCTTGTTTTGCCGTTGAAGCCGGGCAAGTCGCTTACGTGAGCGGCACTTTGACAGTTCCCCAAGGCACCATCGGCGAACTGGATACCACGTCGCCTGAAGCGCTCGTTTTCAAATTTGCTGGATCCGGATCGGGACCGGGTGAGATTGATATTTCTTATAAAAATATCGGTGGCTTTGAGTACAGTACCGAGGTTGCACATCACCTTGGCGTGCTGCCGGCTGTTGCCATCAGCCTGGTGAAACGGCGGGAGCGCAAGCACTTCTTCACTATCCGATTTACCGACCCGTCCGATGTGTCTCAGGCGGCGATTTTTGAGGTTCCCAAAGGTGATCCGCCGGGGTTGCTGGCGATCCTTAGAGCACGGGCAGCTCTGGCCTGTCGCGTGCAGGGATCGAATTGTGGAGGCTGCTCTGCGCCGATGAGGAACTGCCAGGTGCCCCGCGGCTTTTAGTCCGAGGGCTCGGGGATGACGATGAAGGGAGAGGGCGTCTCGTGACCGCCGAGGAAGGCGGGGCGGCGGAGGTTGGCGGAGGAGAAGGCCAGCTCCCATGCGGGGGATCGGAGTTCGGGCATGGGTTTGGCGGCGAAGAGCTTGCGGCATTGACGGGCAGTCCAGCGGGCCCAGGTTTTGGATTTTTTGCGGCGGGCGCTGTCGGTGGAGATGCCGGTGCCGGCGTACATCTGGCGGTAGAGCTTGGAGAGGAACATGAAGGCTACGCGGGCGCGGAGGGTTGGAGTGCAAGCGGAGCGCTGCCAGATGGAGGGCCAGTCGTAGAAGCGGTCCCAGACTTTCTGCGTGCGCTGGCTGATTTCGCTGGAACTCATGGAGGGATGCGGGGTGAACATCTTGGGGCGGATGGCGGTGGGGATGAGCCAGTAACGGGTGATGGGGATGTCGCCGGTTGGTGTAGCGACGACTTCGGGAGCTTTGGCTTGCTCTTTTTCCCAACGGCCGAAGTCTACGGTGCCGGGGAAGGGGGTCATCATGACGAACTGGGCGAAGGTGACGCCGGCTTTGAGGGCCATCTCGACGGTGGCGTCGAAGGTGGCGGGCTTGTCGGTTGGCAGGCCGAAGATGAAGGAGCCGAGGACGTGGACGCCGTGTTTTTTGAAGGTCTGGAGTTGCCTGGCGAGGGCTTCGCCGGAGTAGTTGAAGTCCTTGAAGACGGCTTTGAGGCCCTCGGGGGTGACGGCTTCTACGCCGACGAGGGCGCCCTTGATGTTGGCTTTGCGCATGGCGTCGAGGTACTCGCCGTCTTCGCCGGCTTCCATGGTGATCTGGGTAAAGAAGACCATGTCCTTGGGGAGCTTGGCGAGTTCGGCCATGAGGAGAAAGCGTTCGGCGCGGATGGCGG
>DATMPD010000098.1:0-5514 GCA_035567955.1 Edaphobacter sp. | reverse complement strand
GGCGGCGGGTGGGTTGTCAGCTTTTTTGACTTCTACGCCGAAGACGTAGCTGGGGCCGAACATGTTGCTGGTGAAGAGGACGAGCGATTTGTCGGGCGAGAAGCGGACGTTGGGCTCTTCGCGAGAGTAGTGGTGGGACATGTTGACGAGGCGCTCGGATTGGAAGACCCCAGGCTGCCAGAAGGTGGGCTCGTTGAGTGCGCCGTCGCCGGTGGGGAGCATGTGCGGGTAGAAGAGCTCGATCCATTCGCCGTCGGGCGCTTTGGCTACCTGGCCGGGATCGCCGCCGTCGCCGGTGAAGAGGTCGAGGTCTTTGGTGAGGTTGAAGTGAATCGACCACTCGTTGCGTTGCATGTGGAAGGCGGTGCGCTTGCCGGTCTTGAGGTTGTAGCCGGCGAGAAAGAAGTCTTCGCCTTTGGGGTACTGCCAGTCGTACCAGATGGTCTCGCCGTCGAGGCCCCAGAACTCGTGTCCGGCGATCTCCATGGCCATGGTGCGCTTGTGGATGAGGGTGTTGTGGGTGCCGTCGGTGTGGATCATCCAGATGCGATCGACTTTTTGCCAGGGGCCTTCGTGGCAGTACATGAGGAGTTCGGGGTCGGTGGGGGAGAAGAGGAGATGGTTGACCCAGTCGGTGGAGTGGAGGAGGGTCTTCATGTCGCCGGGCTTTTCGCCGTTGGGGCCGGGCTCGAGGCGAATGGTGAAGAGGACGAGAGGGAGACGGGCGGCCAGGCGGCGCTCCATCATGAGGCCTTTGTTTTCGGGCTGGTAGTGCGGGCCTTGGGCGGCGCTTGCGGTGCGATTGTCGGCTGCGGGCGGGGCGGGGGCGTTGGAGCCGTATTCCTTGCCGGCGGCGTCGCCTTCGATGTAGGTGCCGGCGGCGAGGGTCTCGTCGGCGTTGACGCTGACGATGCTGATCTTTGGCGGCAGGTCGGTGAGCTTGCGGATGGCTCCGGTGTTGGTGTCTGCCTTGTAGACGGCGGCGGTGTGGGTGGCGGGGTCGAGCTGGGTGTAGAAGACGCTGTTGGTCTTGTTTCCGGCTACGAGAGCGTGCGGGTTGCGGGTGGCTCCGGCTCCGCGGACAGTGCTGGGATCGGCGGATTCGGCAGCGGTCGCCGCCGGAGGATTGGGAACGAGCAGGCGGGTCTTGTGGGTGTCCATGTCGAGGACGTGGATGCCGTCGGGTGCTGTGTAGATCATCGACTTGTGGTCGGGGGTGTAGGCGTTGATGTTGAAGTAGAAACCGCCGGAGTTGGCCTGGTCGCTGAGCCGCCAGATGCGGTGGCCGGTGTCCTTGTCGACCCAGGTCTTGGGCGGCTCTTGTGCGCGGGCGAGGGGAGCGAGTGCGGTAAGAAGCGCGAGGGACGAAACGGTAGAACGAAGGACGGAAGACATTGCGGGAGTTCTCCTCCAGTGTGCGGCGGATGTTGGGTGTAAGTCGCTGCGTGGCCCGGCTCGGAGACAGGAGGAGGGTGCGCAGAGGGTGCGAAAGATTTATACACTGTGACGTATGCGAATGGGAAATAGTTTCTTACTCGGAATTCGGCTGTCCTGGACGCAGGCAGCTAGGGGCGCACTACACTAGGGGTATGGGGCATTCGGTCGTATCGCTCGATTTGTCGATCGCCGGGATTACCGCAAAGATTTCGCAGGGTTTGCGGGTCGGCAGGGATGAGGCGCGGTGGCTTTGGATGAATGCCACGGACGCGGAGATGCGCTCGCTGGCCGCGATGGTGCGGGATCGGTTTCATGAGCCGGGGTCGTGCACTTACATGGTGATGCGGATCATCAACTACACGAATGTGTGCGTGGCCCAGTGCGACTACTGTGCGTTTTATAAGCTGCCTACGCAGGATGGCGGGTATGTGTTGAGCCACGATGAGGTGTTCGCGAAGCTTGATGAACTGCTGGCGCTGGGTGGGGACCTGGCAGCGTTCAATGGAGGGTTCAATCCGCATTTGCCTTTGAGCTACTACTGCGAATTGTTTGCGGCGATTCGTGCGCGGTACGGGGATGCATTGGAGTTTTATGCGCTGACGATCGCGGAGTTTTTGTATCTGGCGGATCATGCGAAGTTGAGCTATGCCGAGGCTGCGGGGCGGCTGAAGGATGCTGGGGTGCGGTGGATTACGGGTGGAGGCTCGGAGATTCTTACGGAGGAGTTCAGGGCGCGGCACTCGAAGTTCAAGTACACGGTCGCTGAGTACTTTCTGGCGCAGAGGGCGATTGTGGACGCGGGTTTGAAGACGACGGCGACGATGGTGATCGGGTTTGATGAGAGTCTTGAGGAGCGGCTGGAGCATCTGGAGCGGACGCGGCAGTTTCAGGACCAGCTTTTGTCTTCAAACGACCAGACTGGGAAGAACCAGGCGAGTGGGCTGGCGAGCTTTCTCTGCTGGACGTTCAAGCCATACTTCACTCAGATCGGTGGAATTGAGATTTCGACAGCGGAGTATCTGCGTCATCTTGCGCTGTGCCGGATTTATTTCGACAATATTCCACGCATTCGGACTTCGGTGCTGACGCAAAATCAGCAGGCGCTGGAGGGGTTGAACTACGGCGCTGATGACTTCGATCTGCCGATTGAAGATGAAGTGACGCAGAAGGCCGGGGCGACGATCAGTCTGGACTTCGAGCGGATACTGAACTATGCGCGCGAGCTTGGTTATGCGCCGGAGTATCGGCATGTATCGCTGGGCCAGCCGCGCTGGATGGATGCGTCGTAAGAACTTAGAACAACTTAAATCTCATGTGGTGCTGACAAATCGTGCGCGGGAGAGTGCGATGGTGCGTTGCGCGGTGGCTTTCTTTCCGTGGCGACTGAGCCACGCCTCGCCGGTGCGGGTGAGGAAGAGGTTTTCGGAGAGATAGAGTTCGTTTCCTTCGCTGACCTGGACGGGCTTCGTTTCGATAAAGCCGCGGCGCTTCAGGGCGTTCATGGCATGGCTGGTGAGGGGAGCGGCGTTGCAGGTCCGCATCTCCAGGCCAAGATCGCGCGGGCTGAGGCCGGCTTTGGAGGCTTTTCTATCGATGATCCTCATGGCCATCACTTCATAGGAGGCGAGGTCTGCGGAGTCTGCGGGTGTAGCGGAAGGTGGCTGAGTTCGAACCTGACGCTGCGGTTCAGTCTTGGCCGGAATTGCTTGGGGCATGATGGCTGACAATTGCGCGTGGATTTTTTTTCGGAGCTCGATGTAGTGGTGGAGAGACGCATCGACGGGGTAGGAGATGTGGGGAAGATATTGGATTCCCAGCGGCACATTGGACTCTTGTGCGGAAGAGATCAGGCAGAGCGGCTTACCGAGTGCGACGGCGCAACCGACGGCCAGCCAGATCACATCGGTGTGCTCCGATATGTCGGCTATGAGGGCTTCGGCTTGTTCAATCTCATCGACAAAAGTGTGAATTGGAGTGGGAGAGGAGGCGTTCCAGAAGACGCGTGAGGGGACCAGGCCGGTGTTAGCGATGGCGCGCTCCAGCACCTCTTTGAACAGGCGTTCGAAGTGTGGGCCGGAGGGGAGCAGCACGATGCATCGCTTGTTGTCGGGCTCGCTGATGAGCAAAGGTTCCTCGTCTTTTTGTGTGGTGCGATTCGGGCTAGGCTATGGAGCCGAGAGCTGACAAAGCGATCCGGTTCGACTCACGATGGGGAGGAATGGCTTTATTGCGGTTCGGGTGTTCGAGGACATTCCGAAGAGAGAAGTTCTGCATGTCGACGAGTTTGAGCGGGCGCGAATAGAAGTAACCTTGTGCCTGGTCGCAGGCCATCTGGCGAAGCATCTGGACGTGTTGCTCGGACTCGACGCCCTCCGCGATGACCTCGATCTGGAGGCTGTGGGCGAGGGCAATGATGGCTGCGGTGACGGCGCGGCTGTTTTCGTCGACGTCGCAGCGGGAGATGAAGGAGCGGTCGATCTTGATCCGGTCGACGGCGAAGCGCGTGATGTAGCCCATGTTGGAGAAGCCGGTGCCGAAGTCGTCGATGGCGAAACGGACGCCGAGCTTGCGGACGCGTTGCATGATCTCGAAGGACTCCTCGGAGTCGACCATGAGCAGATGTTCGGTGATCTCCAACTCCAGTTGCTCCGGCTTGAGTCCGCTGGTTTGCAGAGCGCGCTCGACGGTGGCAGGGAAGTCCTTCTGCTGGAACTGGCGGGGAGAGATATTGACGGCCACTGAGAACTCGACCCCGAGCCGGCGCTGTAGAGTGGCGATCTCCCTGCAGGATTCGACAAGAACCCACTCGCCGATGGGTACGATGAGTCCGGTCTCTTCGGCAAGGGGGATAAACGTGCCTGGGCCGACAAGGCCGAACTCTGTGCTGTTCCAGCGAAGGAGAGATTCGACTCCGAGGATTCGACCGTCGGCGAAGGAGATCTGCGGTTGATAGAGAATCTCAAACTCCCGGGCTTCGAGAGCATTGCGCATGGCGGATTCCATCTGCAACTGCTGCAGGCCCTGCATGCCGATTCCGGGAGTGTAGACCTGAGAGCCGTTGCGTCCGCTGTTTTTGACGCGATACATGGCGAAGTCGGCGTTCTTGAAGAGGCTGTCGACGTCATCGCAGCCGGGAAAGAAACTGATGCCTATGCTGGCGGTAACGATGATCTCGTGTTTTCCGATGCGAATGGGCTGGGCGACGGCGCCCAGAAGCTTCTGGGAGATTTCGTCGGCGTCTCTGTCGGACCGAAGATCGGGGAGGAGCACGACGAACTCGTCTCCGCCCATGCGGCCGACGGTGTCGGACTTGCGTACACAGGCCTGGAGCCGTTTGGAGATCTCGCAGAGGACGGTGTCTCCGGCCTGGTGTCCGAGAGAGTCGTTTACCCGTTTGAAGTTGTCGAGGTCGACCATCATGACGGCGAGAGTGTCCTGGGAGCGTCTGCCTCGTTCGATGGCAACCTCGAGGCGGTCGCGAAGCAGGGTGCGGGTGGGCAGTCCGGTTAGAGGGTCGTGGTGCGCGATGTGGTAGATGTACTCGTCGGCACGCTTGCGCTCGGTGAGGTCGTAGGAGATGCCGACATAGCCGGTGATGCATTCGTCGCTATCGCGCAGCGCGGTGACGACGAGCTGGACGGGGACATGCGATCCATCTTTCCGGATATAGCTCCACTCCCGCTCGTCGATGAGGCCCATCTCCGGGGCGAGGCGAAAGACATGATGGTCGGGAAGGACTTCGGTATCAAATTGCGTTGAAAGATCAAGGGCGCGCCGTCGCACCTCCTCCTGGTCGTGGAGCTCAAGGCTATCGCGGCCGACAAGATCGCTCTCCTGATACGAGAGCATTTTCTCAGCGGCAGGATTGACGGTGGTGATGATTCCGGCTTTGTCGGTGACGATGATACTGAAAGGGGAGCTGGCGATGATGGATTTATTGAAGTTGAGGGCGCGCTTTAGATCTTCTTTGTGCTGATGGCGCGCCGTGACGTCGGTGATCGTTGTCGCGATGCCGTTCGACAGCTTGACGATTTGAATCTGGTAACGCGCCAGGCCGCTTTCTGCCTGGAAGGTCGA
>DATMPD010000097.1:0-10466 GCA_035567955.1 Edaphobacter sp. | reverse complement strand
AAGGAGTTCTTCTTCGACGACGACACCTTCAACATCCAGAAGGCCCGCACCATCGAGCTCTGCGAGAAACTCAAGCCCCTCGGCATCACCTGGTCCTGCACCTCGCGCGTCACCACCGATCGCGACACCCTCAAGGCCATGAAAGACGCCGGCTGCCGTCTCCTCATCGTCGGCTTCGAATCCGGCGACCCGCAGATCCTCAAGAACATCAAGAAGGGTGCTACGGTCGAGCGCGCCCGCGACTTCGTCAAGGACTGCCACGATCTCGGCCTCATCATCCACG
Organism: Edaphobacter sp.; assembly: GCA_035567955.1. GTDB lineage: Bacteria > Acidobacteriota > Terriglobia > Terriglobales > Acidobacteriaceae > Edaphobacter. The sequence continues at coordinate 10,183 of DATMPD010000097.1, read as the reverse complement.
CCGACTTCATCCTCGGCCTCCCCGGCGAAACCAAAGAGTCCATCCGCAACACCATCAACTTCGCCAAGACGCTCGACTGCGAGACCATCCAGGTCTCCGTAGCCCACGCCTACCCCGGCACCGAGTTCTACGACTTCGCCGCACGCAACAACTTCATCACCAACGAAAAGATGGAAGACGGCGGCGGTCATCAAATGGCCCACATCGAGTACCCCGGCCTCCCGACCGAGTACGTCATGGAGATGGTGCACAAGTTCTACGACGAGTACTATTTCCGCCCGAAGGCCGCCTTCCGCGTGGTCTGGAAGGCCGTCGTCAACCGCGACGTTCCGCGTCTCTACCTCGAAGCCAAGGCCTTCATGAAGCTCCGTTCCCAACGCAACAAGGCTTCTCGCTTGAAGAAAGAAGAGAACGCCCTCAAGGCGCAGGAATCCGTCAGCATGAACGCCTAAAGCGAGAGCAGCAGCAGCCCTGTCAGGAATAGGATGGCCATTCGGTCATCCTTTCCTTTTTAAATTCTTCTAAACTGGAACTACATGAAGTACACCCTTACGCCCCAGCGCTATCTCATTCTGCTGGCCGTCATGCTCACAGCCTCTGTCGGTGATACTCTCCTCTCCCGTGGCATGGCCCAGGTCGGTGCCGTTGATTTTCACCATCTCAACCGTCTCTGGCACGCTCTCTTCAACCCCTTCGTCGCCTCTGGCATCCTCCTCCTCATCGGTTTCTTCGCCAGCTACATGACGGCGCTTTCCTGGGCCGACCTCACCTTCGTCATGCCCGCGACCGCCTTCGGCTACGTTGTCGTCGCGCTCCTCAGCCGCTTCTGGCTACACGAACACCTATCCATCTACCGTTGGGCCGGCATCGTCCTCATCGTCAGCGCCGTCGGCTTCGTCGCAGGCGGTCCCTCCCGCACCGAACATCCGTCCCACCTCGACCTCATGGACTCGGGAGCGGGACGCTGATGATCCCGACAACTCCGACGACAACACCAACCTCTCTCCTCCACACCTGGAGCGCTATCCTATCTGTCGCCGGACTCGCCATCGCGGGCGAAGTCCTCATCGCCGGTGCCATGCGCCGCCTTGGCGACCTCGACCTCCTCCGTACCGGTCCCGGTCTCCGCGGCTATCTGGGCCCCACTCGCGCCGTGCTCTCCAGCCCCTTGTTCCTCATGGGAGCGCTCTGTATGGCCCTCAACTTCTTCGCAATGCTCTACACCCTCTCCATCGTGGATCTTTCGCTCGCCGCCCCTGCCACGGCATCGCTCACCTTTATCGGTAATGCCACCGCCGCAAAAATCTTCCTGCGTGAAAATGTGGACCGCCGACGATGGCTGGCCGTCCTTTTCGTCTGCGTAGGCGTGGTCTTGCTGGCACAATAACTCTAGACTTCTCATCCACCGCGCCCCGCGCCAGGCTCGACGTGGGCAACTTCGCGCAGGGCATGTCAAAAATATCAAAAGAAGTGCAATGTAGTTGATCCCCTCCATCCAAATCGCGCTTCAACTCCTCGCATGGCTGGTCGCTGTCACCTGGCTCTGGAAGGTTCTCGCCGCCGCTTTCGGTCTCCCCGTTGTTCCGAACCTGCTCTTGCCCCAGCACGACATCTCCCCCGCAACGAGCCCGTCGATCACCATCATCATCCCCGCGCGTGACGAGGCGACCGATATCGCCGCCACGATCCGTTCGCTGCTCGCGCAGGACTATCCTGACCTTCAGATCATCGCGGTCGACGACCGCAGCACCGACCAAACCGGGGCTATCATCGACACTATCGCCCGCCAGCACCCGGATAAACTCCGAGCCCTGCATGTCACCGAACTCCCTCCCGGCTGGCTAGGCAAGACTCACGCGATGGCCTTCGCCGCCTGTCATGCCTCTACCGATTACCTGCTCTTCACCGACGCCGACGTCCTCTTCCACTCCGAAGCTGTCCGCCGCGCCCTGGCCCACGCCGTTGCCACCTGCGCCGACCACCTCGTCACCGTTCCCACCACCCTCATCCACCGTTGGGACGAAGCTGCCATTCTTGGGTTCTTTCAGATATTCAGTCTCTGGGCGGCGCGCCCCTGGCGCATTTCCAATCCCAAGTCGCAACATGACGCGATCGGCATCGGCGCGTTCAACCTGCTCCGCCGCGAGGCGTACCAGCAGGTCGGCGGCTTCGAATCCCTCCGCATGGAGATCGTCGAAGACATCGGCCTGGGTCGCCGGATCAAGCGGGCCGGTCTCGCCCAGCGCCTCTGCTTCGGTCGCGGTCTGGTCAGCGTCCACTGGGCCTCCGGCGTTGGCGGCCTGGTCAGTGTGATGACGAAAAACCTCTGGGCCGCCTACCGCTTTTATGTCTGGTTGGCTCTGCTCGGCTGCCTCTGGCTCCTGGTCTTCTGCGTTGCCCCAGCCGCGGGTCTCTTCTTCGCTCCAACCCGTCTTCCCGCCATCCTGACCTTCGCTGGAGTGGCTTTCGCATACCGGCTACTGGGGCGCCACTCCGGCATCTCTATCTGGAATGCCCTCTTCTTTCCCTTCAGCGCTATGGTCTTCGTCTTCACGCTGCTGCGCTCCATGTTCCTCACACTGAAACAAGGCGGTGTTATCTGGCGCGGCACCTTTTACTCTCTTGCAGAACTTCGCAAGAGCGCCGCACCCCTCTTTTGACCCGCGGGCGATCGGAGTTGAGGATGGCGGGCGTTTTTATGCCGGCGCAGTTTCTTCCAGCGATGCGTGCAGGGGTGGGGCGTAGCGGGCACCGTTGAAGAAGATGATGGCGGCGAGAAGCATGGTGACGAGGGTGGAGCCGAGGCCGAGGTTGAGGGTGGAGCGGTCGCTGACGGCCCCGATGATGCGGGGGCTGATCATGTCGCCGAGGGCGTGAATGATGAAGAGCTGGCTGGCCATGGCGGTGGCGCGAATCTCGGGGCGTACGGCGTTGAGGGTGGCGGCGTTGACGGGGCCGGTACCTAGAGAGATGAGGAAGACGGCCAGGGCGAGGCCGACCAGGGTGAGGGAGTGGGGGCCGAAGAAGCAGAGGAGCGCGGGCGGGACGGCGCTGGCGGCGCTGATCGCCGGGACCAGGTAGAGGGCTTTTGAGTTGGTGCGCGACCAGCGCTGGGCGATAAAGCCTCCGGTGACGGTGCCGCCGAGGCCCGCGACCAGGGTGATGATTCCCATCAGGTAGGCGGCGGAGGATTGCGAGCGGCCGTCGATGCGCTGGAGGAAGGAGGGCATCCACCAGGAGATGCCGCCGAGTGAGAAGGTGACCATGGCGTAGCCGAGGATGGAGGAGAGGTAGGCTTTGTTGCGGATGAGGGAGGAGACAGTTCCCTTCTCCAGCTTGGCTTTGTCGTGCTGGCTTGCGCCGCGAGCGGGCTCCTTCATAAAGATTGCGATGAGGATGGCGATGATGGTGCCGGGTATGGCGGATACGATGAAGGACCTGCGCCAGCCGTAGTGTTCGCCTACGGTGCCTCCGATGATGTAGCCGAGGGCAGCGCCGACGAAGAGGGCGATGTTGAAGATGGTGAGGACGCGGTTGCGCTGATCTTCAGGGTAGAAGTCGCTGAGGATTGCGGGGGCGAAGATGCCGAAGCTGGCTTCGCCGATCCCGAGGGCCGCGTGCCGCAGGTTGAGCGAGTCGTAGGAGTGGACCGAGGCGGTGAAGAAGTTCATGCCGCTCCAGAAGAGGGCGGCGATGACGATCATGGGTTTGCGGGGAAAGCGGTCGCCCAGCCAGCCGGTGATGGGCGAGGTGAACATGTAGGCGATCATGAACCAGAAGGTGAGGGTGCCGATGTGTTCGTCGGAGAGATGGAACTCGACTTTGATCTGCTCCTGAACGCCGGGCAGGATGTAGCGGTCGATGTAGTTGACGAAGTTGAGTGCGGTGAGGAGGACGAGGGCTGTGGTGGCTCCGGCTACGGAAGGGGCGCGGGTTGATTTGGTCGCGGAGGCCATCTGTGGAGAAAGGATAGCAGTGGAAGATGAATCTTGCGATTGGCGGTTTGGGTATGGGCGGATGATGAGAACTTTTGCGATGAGTTGGGACGGATGGTGCAGCTTCGGCGTTGAGGGTGGTGGTCAGGATGGGGTCGATTGAGAGAGGAGGTAGAGAAGCGGATTTCTCCACGGCCCCTTCGACTCGCTTCACTTGCTCAGGGTCCGGTCGAAATGACGACGGTCTGGGTTTTCCTGTGTGGGTGTTGTGTAGATTGTCTGCGGTGGCTTGGATGGTGAGGATGGCGGCGGATTCGGGGGAGGGGGCTGGTTCTGGTTCTTCTTCGGTCCGCAACTGCATCATGCGCTCGATGAGTAGGGCGACAGCGCTTTTGGGTTTTGCGGTTTCGGAGATGTCGGTGCGTGGGGCGAGGACGCCGAGGGTGGGATCGATGGTGATCTCTTCTACGGTCTCGGGAACGGTGCTTGTTGGGCTGGCTTCGCGCTGGGGTTTGGGGAGGTTGAGGCTGGCGATCTGGAGGCCATAGAGGAGGAGGCCTGCGCGGCGGGGGTCGATGTCGTTGGAGGCGATGCGCTGGAGGACTTCGCCGATGGAGGCCTGGATGGCGGAGCGGTCTTCCGGGAGCGGCAGGTGGAAAGTGGAGCGGCGGCTTCGGCGCTGTTTTGGGTTGGCGACCGGGCGGCGTGTGGTGTGGTGGTAGTAGCAGAACTCTTCGTTGTGCAGGCAGGCGCTGCCGCAACGGTGGCCGTCGGTGAAGATGTGGCGGCATTGGAAGCGCTTTGGTGCTTCGGTGCTGGTTTCGGTTTCAGTTTCGGTTTCGATGGTGTCTGGCATGTATCTCCCCCCACTGGGTGAAAAGTGTACAAAGTCTTCAAAAGAAAAGACCTGAGCCCGTACTTCAGGGTCAGGTCTTTTTGCTTTTGCGGTTAAAGACGAAAGCCCGGCTGAATGAGCCGGGCCTTTTTTATCTCTACTTCTATTGTAGCGAATGGAGGGAAACTAAATGTCACTTTTGGCGGGAATATTTTTGGAGTGTAAAGCCTTTATTTTGTTTCGCTTATCTCTTCTATCGGGTGAATTGGGGGGTTGACATGAGGTTTTGCTGCGGTTTTTGGGGGATTTGTCTTGTAAGTTGTTCGTTTGGTGGGTAAAGGGGCGGACTTCTTTAAGTGGGCAAAAAACCATCCGAAGGCGAAACGCAACCGCAGATCCTTGCGGGATGACAACAAAAAAGGCGTCGGCCGGGTGGAGGTCGAGGTAGAGAAGCAGATTTCTCCGCTAAGCTGCTCAGAAAGGTGTGAGCAGCTTCGGTCGAAATGACTAAGGTTTTCTATGGGGCGGAAGAAAGCCCAAAGGCGAAGCGCCGCCGCAGATCCCTGCGGGATGACAACAAAGGAACAAACAACAGCAAAGGCGAAGGCGCGGCGTTGGTGGGTATGCCGGCGAACTGAAGGACGACAGCGCGGAGGCTTCTATTTTGGTATTCGCTTTTACAAATGGGAGCCAAGCCGGCGACGGGTTGCTCCGGCCAGAGCGAGGATGCCTGTGCCCAGAAGGGCGAAGGTTGAGGGTTCAGGGACAGCGGTTCCATCGATTTCCATCGCGTAGGTCCGGGCGTTCTTGTCCCATCGCGTGATGTCGTTGCCGCAGTAGATAAAGGGATCGCATTCCAGTTGCAGGCCGAGTGCACCTGCGGTGGTGGAGAGCGGTGTGGCGTAGTCCCATTCCAGATTTGCGCCGGCTATTCCCAGGTAGTAGGTTCCGGGGCCCAAAGGAATACTAAGACCGCTGAAGGTGAATTCCGCGGTGTTCATGGTTCCCATCGGGTCGATAGGAAGGTCACCCCCTCCGATGCCTGTGGTGACTCCGACTCCAAGCACGCTGTCCAACCCGATGGTGAAGTTTCCATCCGTGCTGCCAGGCGGGAACGCAGGAGCGGTTACGACGACACTAATGCTGTGGATGACGACGGGTACGAATAGGGTGAACTGGCTGGCTCGATCGGTGCAGGCCGAGACTTGTGGACATAAAACTGCGGCACCTCCATGGGTGGCTGTGGAGAGATCGGTTCCGACGAGAATGGTGTCTGCGTGAGTAAGCGTGGGGGCGGCGAGCAGGAGGGCGATGGTAAGCAGGGAGGGAAGGCGCATGAAGATCTCCTGGGGTGCTCAAATGGAGTAACTGGCCCTGTAGAGCGGTTTACCGGCTTATATACGCTGCAATCGCCATGCCAATTTCGGACGCGCTAAGACCTCACCCTGCCTCGTCTTAACGATGCGTGATGAGTTGACAATGCAATTGTTTGCAGAAATGCAGAAACGATGTTTCCTGAGTGCAAAATTGCGGGGAACGAGAGGCCTCTACCGATTGGGGAGATTGGAGGGCGGAGGCGCCGACCACTTTTGGCCCATGTGGTCGGTGGCCCTGGACGGTGTCCGTCGAGGTTAGCGCGCTTCGGGAAGGTGTCCGGATGGCGCGGTGGAGTTGCTTTGCCTTCTGCGAAGGAGAAGGGTTGCCTCGTCGATGAGGATTCGGACCAGCCAGCTTTTGAAGGCGCCTTCGCTGCTGAAGCAGGGCGGATTGCTGGAGGCCTTGAGGCGACAGTTTTTGACGGCTTCTTCGGCTTCCTGGACGCAGTTGAGGATGCGGCGTGCGAGGAACAAGAGCAGGCGGCGGCTGTGGGAGAACTGCAGCTCGAAGGTGTCTTTGGTGTCGTTCGTGTCTTCCCGATTGTCTTTGCGATTGTCGTTGCGGGGTTCGCTGGGTTCGCGGGAGACACCGTCGGGTTTGAGGTGGCGGCTACCTGCGGGAAGGCCGGCGTGCTTGACCGATTCCGCGGGGGTGGGGATGAGCTCTGGGGAGGTGTAGGTCATAAGCATGATGTCTTCGGTCTTTGGTCTATAGAAAATATAGGTGGCGTATGCAGCGGTAGATCCTTGCACACAAGATTTTTGCATTTACCAGACAAAGAAATCTGGAGTGACGATCAGATGATTCGGGACGGAAAAAGACGCGTCCCAAGGGTGCAAGAACGAACTCAAGAGGGCCTGGGATACGACGGGGCTGCCCCGGTTCGCGAAGCCTCTACTGGTTGGAGATACGTTGAATGGCGGCGGCGAGTTCCCTGACGCTGTGGATCGCTCTCGGGCCATGGGCCTCGGCGCGAGGAAATTTACTGATATTTCATGTGTGGCTGGGGTGGGGCGCGGGTGGCACCTTTATGCGTGGTTCTTCTTCGTTGGCCTGGGGTAAGTGGCTTCGACGATGGTGGAGATGCCGCCGCGGGGGCGGAAGTCACCGATGACTTTTGCCCAGATGGGGTTGCAGGCTTTGACTACGTCGTCGAGGACCTGGTTGACGATGTTTTCCTGGAAGATGCCGAGGTTGCGGTAGGTGAAGAGATATTCCTTGAGGGACTTGAGCTCGAGGCAGGTCTCGCGGGGCATGTAACGGATGGTGAGCCGGCCGAAGTCGGGGAGACCGGTCTTGGGGCAGACGGAGGTGAACTCGGGGTCGTCGACGAGGATCTCGTAGGCGCGGAACTGGTTGCGCCAGGTTTCGATTGGGGGAAATTTGGTGTCGAGGCCGGCTTTGGCGTGGTCGTCGGTGTAGCCAGTGGTCTTGTTTTTGGCCTTGTTCTTTTTGGGCATGGGGATATTTTATCGGGTTTTGGCGGGAAGGCTTAACAGACCAAAGCGACGACCGCGGATTTCCGGATTAACCCGGATTAAGGCGCGATGCGGATTAAGGCGCGATTATGGGTTTTTCGGAGCCGCACGCATCCACACGGATTATAAAAATCCGTTTTGATCCGTCTGATCCGTGGTCGGCGTACTTCTAGTTGCGGCGGGCTAGTTTCTACGGCCGAGGGTTGGGCGGTCGTCGGTGGAGCTGGCCGGGTTGTTGGGGTTGTTGGGGTTGTTGGGGTCGTTGTTGCCGTTGGCGGTGGTCGTGCGACGCAGGGTGGGTTTGTTGCCGCCCTTGCCATCGTTGATCTTGCGCTTGTTTTCGAGGCGGGCGAGGCGGGTCTTGACGTCGTCGAACTCGGAGGTGGTGACCATGTAGTCGGGCCGCGCGGGCATGATGGTGGCGATCTCTTCTTCAGAGTGCAGGATGCGATCGGGGGTCTGGGGGTGGTCGGCGAAGACCTTGGCCAGGCTGCCGGGCTTGTGCTTCTCGAGGGCGTCGATTTTTTCGAAGAACTGGATGAAGGCCTGGGGATCGTATCCGGCCTTGTACATGTACTGGAGGCCGAGCCAGTCTGCCTCTGCCTCGTCCATGCGGGAGAATTTGAGGAAGGTGATGGGGATGGCGAGTTGCACGGCTTCGTAGATGCCGTAGCCGGTCCAGCTTCCCTGGGTAAAGATGATGAGCGGGATGGAGCCGATCTGGGCGTAGTTCATCTTGGTCATCTGACGGGCCGCGTGGTGGGCGCAGACGTGGGCGGTCTCGTGGGCCATGACACCGGCGAGTTCGGCTTCCTCATCGGCGGCGAGGATGAGGCCGGAGTTGACGTAGAAGAATCCGCCGGGAAGGGCCATCGCGTTAATCTCGTCGGAGTCGATGACCTTGATGGTGAAGGGAACCTTGCAGTCGGAGTTCTTGACGATGTTCTGGCCGACGCGGTTGACGTATTCGACGATGACGGGGTCGGTGACGAGGTGAGCGGACTTCTCGATCTCCATGGAGTAGGATTTGCCGTTGCGAATCTCCCAGTCGGTGGAGTACCAGTTGCCGACGCCGCGTCCGCCGATGTTGCGTGTGCCTACGGCGTTGACGTCGTCTTCGCTGCCGGGCTTGATGTGGGGATCGAGGGCCTCGCCGGGTGAGGGGAGGGTGTCGGTCTTGTTTCCAGCTTGCGCCTGTTTGGCGGCCTCTTTGATCTGCTTTTTGGAGGCGGTTGGGTGGCCTGGGATGGGCTTTTCCACGGGAACGTCTGCGGGGACCTGTGTGGTGTCTGAAGTTCTGGCCGGGGGCGGGGTGGTCTGGTCCGGAGCGGCATGCGTGTCGGACGGGGTGGCGGGCGCCTGCGTCTGGGGATTCTGTGCGGGTGGAGTAGAGGGAGAGGTGGTCTGAGCGTATGCGGCGACGGAGAGCGTGAGGGCTGCGGCGGCCAAGCCGAGGTGCGTGACGGAACGCATAGTTGTCTCCTGTGGGCCGCTTCCCTGCTGGCGGACGCAGCTCGACGAGTCTTAGACGATAGTATGCGCCTTTGGGAAGCAGTTGTCAGTTGTCAGTTGTCAGTTCTCCGTTCTCAGTTCTCAGTAGCCACTCCGCCCAACTAACTATCGACCTGAGCCCAGAGCCCAGGCCCTGACAACTGAGAACTGAGAACTGACAACTGAGAACTAGCTTCACCAGGTGTTGTAGGAGGTGCCGTCGATGGCGGTCTCCTGCGAGCCGCTGTGAACGTCGTCGATGCCGGATTCGGTCTGGTCGAGGGTCGAGAGGGTGTCGGATTGGACGGGCATCCAGGTGTCGGAGCGATGGGTGAAGGGGTCGACCGGCATGAGTTTTATGTAGCCGGATTGAACGAGGTCGTCAAGGGACTGGGGGGCTTTCTGCTTGTCGACGGTGTAGGAGTCGATGGCGGTGCGCAGGGTGTGGAGGTCCGATTTGAGGACGGCTTCGCGGGCGTGTTTGATGTTGGTGGTGTAGGCGGGGATGGCGATGGCGGCGAGCAGGCCGATGACGACCATGACGATCATGAGTTCGAGCAGGGTGAAGCCTTGATCGGGGTTCTGTGCCGGGTTATGGCTTAGTGGATGAGAAGCAGATCCCTCCCCCTTCGACATGTTCAGGGTGCGGGATGACAACAAAGAGACGTTGCGGGACGGCAACGAAAAGAGGCGGGTTGTGGGGATGGTTACCATGTGGAGTATTTGGTTCCGTCGAGTGCGGTGCCCTGGCTCTTGGTGTGGACGTCGAATACATTCTGACCGCCGAAGGAGTCGGAGTCGACGTCGTCCTGATTGGAGCGGAGACCCCAGTCGGCGCTGCCGGTCATGGGGTCGGTGGGGATGCGGCGAAGGAATTTGACCTTCTTATCCTGAATGTCGACGCCGTTGACGAGGGTTTCAAGGTCGGGGGGATAGCCCATGCTGTCTGCCTTGATCTGCATGGCTCCCTTGTCGGCGGCGTCCTTGTATCGGTCGATGGCATCGCGCATCTCCCAGAGGTCTCGACGGAGTTCGCGCTCCTTTTCGCGTTTGACTTGGAAGCGGGC
>DATMPD010000096.1:0-9800 GCA_035567955.1 Edaphobacter sp. | reverse complement strand
GTTGTCAGCTGTTTGAATAAGGCGTTGATATCCACCAGCGTGGCTCCAGCTGCCTGGGCCTGCGTGGCGATTACCTGATTGAAGGCTGTGACCTGGGCCTGCACGGTGACAACCTCCGCGGCGGAGAGTACGCCTGCGTCGTCGATCGGCCCCTTCTGTTTTTGGCCCAGGATCAGAGGAATCTCCGCCAGCCCCGTCGGGTTCACATAGTCGCCCGGCACGATTCCGAGAAGTCCGCTCAGCACGGAAGTTGGCACGCCTGTCTGTTGCGAGGTTTCGGCGAGCACCAGCGCGGCCGGTTGAAGATACGGCACCTGGGTGACGTCAGGAATATTTCCGATGACCAGATGCGCGGAAGTCAGCGTCGTCAGCTGCGTCATCAGCGCCTGGTACTGGGTGGTGAAGTTGGCGACGGAGGTCATGCTGGCGGGCTTGCCGGTGAGGTCGGCGATCAGCGCGTCGTTATTGCCGATCCACAGGAAGATCGTTGTCGGCTGAGCGTTGACGGCGAAGGTCGCCTGGCTGTAGGCCTGCCCGTAGCCAAGGCCGGGAAATCCGAGAACAAGCTGGTTCAGCTGCTGTTGTCCGGGTGCGGGATTTACCAGCGGGACTGTATTCAAGGCGTCGTTCAACAGGGCGCCGGGGACAGCCAGGTCGGTCACTTGTGTGGCGAAGTTATCGCGGCCCGTCGTGGTTCCGCAGCCAGGCGGAATCACCGGCGGAGGACAGACAGTTGTGATCACCGGCGGAGGCCCAACCGAGACCAGTTGCAGCACGTTAGGCGCACCGGGGTAGGCGATCAGCGGCAGGACGATGTTGAAGCCTGCCTGCTTCGCTACGAGCGGTGCCCAGCCATGCACTTGCTGCGTGTCGAGCAGCGAACTGCTCTGGTAGCCGGCGGTCAGCGAGTCCCCGAGAAAGACCGTGTTCGAGAAGTTGCCGGCGTTCTTTGCCTGCGCCGCCTGGATCGGAGCCAGCGGATTGGAACTGCCGCTGGAGCAGCCGACGAGGGAGAGGCTGAAAGCGGTGGCGAGCAGGGTGCTCGAGAGCAGCGAGGCTGAACGAGTATTCATTTTCATGGCGACGGACTGGCCCCTTGGAAAAAGGTCGCGAACCTCGGTACGCTCGCGGCAGTAGTGCTTTCTTCAGACGTGGCTTTGTATCACACTCGAGGTGCCGTGGGGAACCGGGGGTACTTCGGCGGCTATCTGCCACCGGCGAACGCGGAGATAGGATAGGGGAGGTGAAGAGCTGGGTGGAGATATCACAGCGGCGGCTGACCGCGAACTACAGGCTGCTCGTCGAAGCCGCCGGCGGCGACACCGCCGTGCTCGCGGTCGTAAAGGCGAATGCGTATGGGCACGGTGCAGAGGTCTGCGCACCCGTCCTGGCGCGGGCCGGCGCACAGTGGCTTGGAGTGACGGACATGGCCGAGGGCGCAGCGGTTCGCGAGGCGCTGGCGTCGGCCGGATTTGCAATCGAAACGCAGCCACGGATCATGATCATGTGCGGACCGCTGCCTGAGGATGCTGAGGGAGTTGTGCGGCATCGATTGACCCCGGTCGTCTGGGAGCAGCAGCAGATGGAGGCTCTCGCTGCTGCAGTCCGCCAGCGAGGCGGCGATGCGCCTCCGCTGCCTGTGCATCTGGAGATCGATACCGGAATGGCACGTCAGGGCGTCGCCCCGGGAGAAGAGTTGCACGCGCTCCTCCATTGGCTCAAGCGCCAACCGCACCTTTGCCTGGATGGCGTGATGACGCACTTTGCTTCGTCGGAGGTGACGGAGTCGGCGCAGACCCTCGTCCAGAGGAAACGTTTCGAGCACGCGCTTGCTGCGGTCGCTGCAGCCGGTCTGCAGCCGGCCTGGGTGCACGCGGGTAATTCGTCCACCATCGATAACCAGGGGACAGAAGAAAACCTCGTATGGCTGCGCGCACTCGCGGCGAGCGTCCACGCGCGGTCTATGGTCCGGACCGGGATCGCGCTCTACGGGTATTGCCTGCCCATCGATCGGGCAAATTCCAGTGGCGATGCAATGCAGGCGAAGGTGCGCCACCACCTCGAGCCCCTGATGACGTGGAAGACGCGCGTAACCGGGCTGCGCGACGTGCAGCCGGGCGATACGGTCGGGTACAACGCGATCTTTACCGCCCCGCGGCCAATGCGGCTGGCCCTGCTTCCGGTGGGCTACGCCGATGGACTGCGCCGCGAGCTCTCGGGCTCGAACGCGCAGGCGGGTGGTTGGACGATGGTGAAGGGCAGACGGGCGGCGATCGTCGGGCGCGTTTCGATGAACCTTACGGTGGTAGATGTCACCGGGATTCCCGGCGTCGCGCTTGGCGACGAGGTCGTTGTGCTGGGCGATGGAGTGACGGCGGACGATCATGCCCACCTGGCCCATACCATTGCGTATGAGATCGTGTGCGGAGTGCGTGCGCAATCGCGGCTGGTGTGATTTGCGTGCTGGCGTCGCGGCCATTAACATCAGGCTAAGAGAAACGAGAGGAACCACTTCATGGAATCGATCAACGCAGCGCGCCGCACCGAGGATATCGCGCTCGATTTGCTTAAGTTCGTTGCCGCGCACGCCAATGTAGGGAGCAAGGGCGCAGGTTCCACCGGCTTTGGTGTTACCGCATCGGCCAAGCCAGAGGAACAGGTGACGCAGCTGCTCGAACTCTACGCCCGCTGCCGCCAGGTGGTTGAGGCCCCAACTGAAACCCGGACCGAAAAGAAGTAGTGCCGGCCTCGCAACCACTCCGCGTCGCCGTGGTTGGAGCGGGAGCCTTCGGGCGCAATCATCTTCGCGTCTATCGTGAGCTCGAGCAGGCCGGGGAGGCGGTTCAGCTTGCCGCAGTCGTCGACCCCAACCCGGCGGTCGCTGCGGAAGCTGCGGCAAAGTTCGGTGTTGCCCCCTTCGAGACGATTGAGGCCTGCCTGGAGGCGGCGGCGCCGCTCGATGCTGCTTCCATCTGCGTCCCTACAGTGCACCATGCTTCCACAGCTGCACCGCTTTTAGCCGCTGGTTTAGATCTTCTGATCGAAAAGCCACTGGCCGCCAGCCTCGCCGATGCCGACCGCATTCTGGACCTGAGCCGCAGGCATGGACGCATCGTGCAGGCCGGGCATCTGGAGCGCTTCAACCCGGCCGTGACCGCCGCCCGGCAGCAGTTGCACCAGCCCATGTTCTTCGAATCCCACCGATTGAGCGTGTTTACCCCGCGCTCGCTCGATGTCGACGTCGTCCTCGATCTCATGATCCACGACCTCGATATCGTGCTCAGCCTGGTCGACTCACCGGTTCGCGAGGTGCGGGCCGTGGGGCTGCCAGTGCTCTCGAAGAAGGTCGACATCGCCAACGTGCGCCTGGAGTTCGAGAATGGCTGCGTTTCCAACTTCACCGCCAGCCGGGTGAGCACCGAGCGCGTCCGCAAGCTTCGGTTCTTTCAGCCGCACCAGTACCTTTCGCTCGACTTTGCCCGCCAGGATCTGCTCATGATCGACGTGACCGCGGCTGCCGGCATGGATCCGGCGCAACTCGCGGCGCTGGCGCAGATGGTCGGCCAACACCCTTCAGCCGGTCTGTCGCTCAAGAAGATTTCGGTCGAGCAGGGTGAGCCGCTGCGGCTGGAGATTGCCTCGTTCCTGAACGCTGTCCGGACAAGAACCACACCGGTGGTCTCGGGCGAGGACGGCCGGGCCGCGCTTGCCCTGGCTCTGGAGATTAACCGGGCGATCGTGGCCCATTCGGAACGAGCCGGACTCTGAGACCCCAGCCCGGGCTCCCACCGCAAAAATAGTTGGAAAAAGTGGAATTTTTTCGCCACCACAAGAGCGGCCGTCAACACACCACGTTTACCACGCATTCCACCACGTTTTCACCACAAAAACACCACAGCAAAACACGCAAATTTTCAAAAACCCCCTGCAAAAACAGCCTTTCACCATCCGGGAAAAAATAACCAAAAATCCCGAAAATCTAGTTCATCGTCTTGACGGAAACGCCTTCGGGGAACTTCACCTCGAATTGGTCATCCTCAAGCTTCTGGTTCAGGGTCAGTTTGGTGATGGTGATGGTCAGACCGTACTGATCCTGCGGGCGTTTGATCTCGATCTTCATCGGGAACTGGATGTCGCCGAAGTTCTGGTAGTTGCTATAGAACGCCTGAGTAACGACGTGGCCGTTCTGGTCGTAGATGTCCTGCTGGTAAGGCAGCAAGGTCGACCTGCCGATGTGGATCACGCGAAGGGTATGCGCGATGTTGCTCTGCGGAGGCTCCAGAATCGTGAGCTCATAATCCGGCTCTTCGACTAGTTGTTTCTTATCTTGCGGATCCGGGAGGATTCGGGAGTCCTGGGTCAGGTCGACGACCTGGTCAGGGGAGAGACCGCGCACCAGCAGCGAGTCGAAGATGACCTTCGGCCGCAGGCTCTCGAGGCCATGCTGCGAAGTAGGGGCAACGTCGCTGGTACCGGTCATGGCTATATTCCGTCTGGGAACCCATAGTTTCCATGTCTTTCCGTCGCTGACCATGTCGAGCCCGACCGACCCGAGGAATGGTACTCGCAGCAGGACGCGAAGATCCTCCGGCTTTCTGAGGAAGATGTAACCGCTGAAGCTGGGAAGTTCCTTGATCTGGCCCTGGCGGGCGCCACCCTCGGAGGCGACGATCTCGACTGTGGCGTTGATCGTCTGCACAGCGTTGAAGCGGGTCTCGACCTGCGACAGGAGTTGGTCGAGGGTTGCGCTGATCACCACCTCGGCGGGGCGGGTCTTAGGGACTGCGCGGATGTGAGTAAGGCACCCGGTCAGCGCCGGAGCCAGCGTGACCAACCCCATCGCTAACGCTTGTCTTATCCTCATTGGCACAAACTTCAAGTATATCTGTCCTCGCGCAGAACGCCGGGCTTGGCATCCCAGGGGTAAACCGCGTGACTATGTCTTGCTATACGTGTTGGATGAACCGCGGTTCCTGAAGGCTTCGCGAAGTTGACTGCAAAATAGACGCGGTTTTAAGGCGATTGGACGACAAATGTGGGCTGCGGCGGCTGAATTTAGTGCTTTTCTGCCTGGCGGTAAGCGAGCACCTGCTGGATGTGCTCCTTCAGATCGACAGAGAAGCGGGTGTGACCGGCGGCGTCGCTGACGAAGTAGAGGTAGTCGGTCTGGGCGGGATGAAGGGCGGCGCGGAGGGAGGCTACGCCGGGGTTGGAGATGGGTCCGGGGGGCAGGCCCGTGTGTTTGTATGTGTTGTAGGGCGAGGGGGACTGGAGGTCGGAGGCGTAGATGGTGCCGCGCCAGCGGTTGTCCAGCAGAGCGGCGTAGATCACAGTCGGATCGGTGGCCAGGGGCATGGACCGGGCAAGGCGGTTGGTGAAGACACCGGCTACGAGGGGGCGTTCGGTCTCCTGGCCTACCTCTTTTTCGATGACAGAGGCCATGGTTACCGTTGGGACTATGTTGGTGCGGTCGAGGCCGAGTTGCGTGGCGGTCTGGCGGAAACGGTGGACCATGGCGGTGAGGATCTGGAGCGGGGTGGCGTGGCGGGAGAAGCGGTAGGTATCTGGGAAGAGATAGCCTTCGAGTGATTGGGGGTGGGCGTTGGGAGGGAGGAGGTCGGCGATGAGCTCGGTGTGCTGGCGCTCGGCGGCGAGGAAGGTGTCGCGTTTGGCGAAGCCGGCGGCTTCTACGGCGGCGGCGATGTCGAAGATGTTGAAGCCTTCGGGGATGGTGATGGCCTGGGTGTAGACGTCGCCGCGGACGAGACGGTCGTAGACCTCAGATGGCGTGGCTGGGCGGTCGAAGCGGTATTCGCCGGCTTTCAGGGTGCCGCCTTTGCGGAGGCTGAGGAACTCGAAGGCATAGCGGCTGCGGACGATGCCGGCTCTCTGGAGGCGGGCGGAGATGGCGGCGGTACCGGCGCCGGACGGGATGTCGACGAAGGTTTCAGTGGCGGGGCCGTAGGGGGAATAGACGACGTAGGCGGCTGCTGCGGCGGCGAGGAGGAGAAGCAGCAAGAGTATCCCGAGAAACTTCAAATCTGCGCCTCCGTTTGGGCTGCTGGATGGCGGTCCACGGATTCGCCATCGGTACATATCTAATCCCGACTATTTTACGGTGCGACCGTTACACTTAAGACCGTGGCCGAGGATTCGTTAAAATCCAACACGTTCCCCCATCAGGCTGCGGAAAAGGATCCGGAGCCCAGCGGTCTTGTGCCGCGGATTTTGGGGTTCGATGTGGGGGATCGAAGGATAGGGCTGGCAATCTCGGACCCGCTGGGATATACGGCGCAACCATTGTTTACGCTGCATCGAGCGGGCAAGAGGGCGGATTTGAAGTCGGTGGGGCGTGTGATCCGAAAGCACGGAGTGACGGAGGCGGTGGTGGGGAATCCGTTGTATATGTCCGGCGACCAGAGTCCGCAAGCGGTCAAGGCGCAGGCGTTTGCCGAGGAGCTGCGCGGGGAGTTCGGGATCACGGTGCATCTGTGGGATGAGCGGTTGACGACGACACAGGCGCACCGGCATCTGGACGACGCCGGGCATGCCGCGATGGGGCGGAAGGGGATCATCGATCAGGTGGCTGCGGTGTTGATTTTGCAGTCGTTTCTGGAGGCCCGGGCCAACCAGCGAGGTCG
Organism: Edaphobacter sp.; assembly: GCA_035567955.1. GTDB lineage: Bacteria > Acidobacteriota > Terriglobia > Terriglobales > Acidobacteriaceae > Edaphobacter. The sequence continues at coordinate 3,159 of DATMPD010000096.1, read as the reverse complement.
ATCGTAGGGTCTTGCTACAGTGGCGGAGGCGTCCGGACGACGGTTTTTTGCGTCCTAACATCGTATAATCGTTCTTTACACCTCAAAGCGTGGCCGCACGAACATCTGCGAGCGCGCCAAGTATTGTCCGGAAGGCCCCAAGATGCCAGAAGAAGTAAAGAAGAGGCTCGCAGAAGAGATCAAGTTGCTGGAACACGAGCTGACGACCGAACTGCCGGCGGAGATTAAGAAGGCGGTCGCTCTGGGCGACCTGAGCGAGAACGCCGAGTATCACATGGCCAAGCAGCGCCAGGTCTTCGTTAACGCGCGGCTGGGACAACTGAAGAAGCGGATGGGCGAGCTGGCCATGGTGAACCTGGTCAACATCCCCAACGACAAGGTCGGCTTTGGCTCGCGGGTTACGGTGTTCGACTCGAGTAAAGACGAGGAGATCAACTACCAGCTGGTGACGAGCGAAGAGTCTGATGTGGCGAAGGGTCTGATCTCGACGACTTCGCCAATCGGCCGCGCGCTGCTGGGCAGGCAGGTGGGCGAGACGGCGACAGTAATTACACCCAACGGCAAGCGGGAGCTGGAGATTCTGAAGCTGCTGACCATTCATGACGCTGCCGAGTAAGATGAGCGGCATGCCTCTGGACGTGGTATTAAGGAAGCGGCGACGGCGGGGTTTTTACCCCGGAGGAATAGTTTTTTGACCTGGACACGCGCATTCGGCAAGGGCAGCGGCTGGCTGCTGCAAAAGATCGTCAACGGGCTGGCTCTTACCCGGATCTCTCCGAACATGCTGACGTTTATCGGGCTGGTGATCAACATTATTGCCGCCTGTTTTTTCGGGTTTGCAAGGGCGAACAACGCGAACCGCATGTTTTTGTATGCCGGGCTGATCATCATCGGGGCTGGTGTCTTCGATATGGTGGACGGGCGCGTGGCTCGGAAGACGAACCAGGTTTCGGTGTTTGGGGCTTTCTTTGACTCGGTGATGGACCGTTACTCGGATGTGGCGATTTTTTTTGGCCTGCTCATCTTCTACGCTCGGGGCAATCGGCTGTTTTACGTGGGGCTGGTTGGATTTGTGATGACGGCGTGCGTGATGGTGAGCTACACCCGGGCACGTGCCGAGGCGCTGATTGGAACCTGCAAGGTTGGGTTCATGGAGCGGCCGGAGCGGATTGTGTGCGTGATTCTGGGCGCACTGTGCTATCGGTGGGGCGTGATGGCCCCGGCTCTGTGGGTATTGGCGCTGTTTGCAACGCTTACTGTGATTCATCGCATCCGTTATACGTATCTGGAGACGGAACGCCGCAAGCTGCAAGCTGTTCGTTAGTTACCGGCGAGACTGGAAGGGTATAAAGTGGCTAGGGAATTGCTTGCTGTAAATGATGGTCGTGGAACGGGTCCTTGGGCTGAGTGGGAAAGACAGGGAAATCAGCACATTTTGCACGATTTGATATGAGGGGTTTGGAGTTTTTTTCCCTCTTTGCAGTTTTCCTGCACAAGGTTGAGCAACTAATTTCCTCTTACGGGGTTCTATGCTCGCCATTTCTGAACCAAACGAAGCAGCGGGAGCGATTGCGATGGCGACCATTCACCTTGTCTGTGGATGCGACTCGATTTTGCGGCTGCAGCAGGTTCTTGTCGACCTGAGTGTACGCTGCGGCCAGCCGGGAGTGATGGATGATGTGGGGTATTTTTTGTCCAAACCCGGCACCCTCAGACGGGTTCCTCACCTGCTGCTGTTTTCGAAGGCCCCGACGTTGGACCTGGAGAGGCTGACCGCGAACGACTTGCTGGGAGCTGTGCTTCTGTATCGATACATGGTCCTGGGTTGCGGGATCGGGATGTTCAGTACGAATGACAGATCGGGAAGAGGCACTCTGGTAGCCCCGGCGGCCCTGCGCTCGGCTATGGCGGAGATGGCCAGTCGCAGTCTGATGGACCGTGGCGTTCTTGCTGTTTTGATCTCTTTTCGGGATGGGGATACTGCGAACGATCAGAAAGGACCGGAGAAGAGCCAGCTTTTCGGCTGTTCCACAGTGAATGAAAAGACTGCACGATGGGCATGGCGGCAGCGAGAGACGCCGGACTATCTGCCGCTGGAGACAACCTTCGATGCAACTCTCGCCAAGATTGGCACGCGTACCAGAAGGAACATGCGCTACTATCGCAAACGCGCGGAGGCGGAACTGGGCTGCGTTTTCCTGCCGGAGGTTCAGATTACGAAGCGAGAATTTCTCGACTTCAACCGCGAATGCATGTACGCCGTTCCGGCCAAAGTCGCCTCGTGGCGCTATTACTCTCTTAAGGATCTTGAGAAGCCCCTTTTCATGGGGATCAAAGATAGCGCCGGGCGCTGGCTGAGCTTGCTGGGTGGGAGGAGGCACCATGATGGCACGGAGATTTTATGGCAGATGAACCGGAGCGGCCTGTCGGCCTACTCGCTCAGCATTGTGATGCGGTCCTACTTCATCGAGCATGAGATAGCGCACGGCATGAGGAAGCTCTACATGGAAGGCGGGACAGCGCATCCGATGCGATTCTCCTTTATACCCGACAGGGTAACGGATCTGGTTGTTGTACGGCGCTCGCGTCTGGGGCTGGTAGTCCCGACGCTGGCACATCTTTTTATCAAGCCGGACAATGAACTTGCCCTGATGCTGCTGGACAAGAGCCTGTACGGGGGGTCGACGAACGGGAGCCAACGTCTTGTTTCGCCAGAAGAGGAAGCGAACTAAGACCTTTTTCCTCTGCTGTTGGATTCTGGGTAAAGCCTCTGGCACGGAAGAGGGTCCAATCTCGTAAACTGAAGGACGGAATGCATACGCAACCCGTTCTCCTGATTCACGGCGGCGCCTGGGCGATGCCCGATGACGCTGTTGCTGCCCACGAAGATGGCATCGCCACCGCCCTGGCTGCCGGATACGCGCTTCTCGAGCAAGGGGGCAGCGCAGTCGATGCTGTTGAAGCTGCTGTCGCCGTGATGGAAGACGATGAGACCTTCGACGCGGGGCGGGGCTCGTTTTTGACCCAGGATGGCCGGGTGCAGATGGATGCTCTGCTGATGAACGGGGAGAATCTGCGCACCGGCGGTGTGGCGTGTGTGGAGCGACTGCGGAATCCGATTCATGCGGCGCGGCTGGTGTTGGACAAGTCGCCGCATGT
>DATMPD010000095.1:0-10668 GCA_035567955.1 Edaphobacter sp. | reverse complement strand
CCAATGCGAGCATGGCAGGGAAGACGGCAACTTTCATCTTTCTACCTCACCTGAATTTGAAGTTTCACCGGTGGTTCGTGAGAACTTTCGACTCTCCGGTTGCGGGGCCTGAGGAGCCCGTAGGGTAAGAGAGACGCCGGGAGATACCGGCGAGGTTGTCTGTCGCCGCCTGGTGCGTGTGAGAGTGCGGGTCTCAAGAGGCGGGTCTCAAGAAGTACCGGCCAGCCATTGGCTCCAGGCGGTGAGTGCGCGGTCGCACTGGAGCTTGTGGCGTTCCTTTTTGTCGCGCATCTTTTTGCGTAGATCTTCTTCGAGGGGAGGGAGGAGGTCGAAGGTGATGTTGGCGGGTTGGAATTTTTTGCTGCCTCCATCCGAACCAGCTGAGTGGGTGATGTAGTGAGTGAGCGAGCCGTTGGCGCTCAGGCGTGGCGCGGGTGTAGGGGTGTTGCCGTTGGCGAGGTGGGCGGCGTAGATGCCGGCGAGCATGCCTGAGGCAATGGATTCGGTGTAGCCTTCGACGCCGGAGAGCTGGCCGGCGATCATGATGCCGGGGTGGGCCTTGAGCTGGAGGGTTTCGGTCAGCAGCGATGGGGCGTGAATGTAAGTGTTGCGGTGGATCTGGCCGTAGCGGAGGAAGGTTGCGTTTTCGAGGCCGGGGATTAGTTTCAGGACGCGGTTCTGCTCGCCGTACTTCAGGTGGTTCTGGAATCCGACGAGATTGTAGCTGTCGGCGCGGAGGTTCTCCTGGCGAAGTTGCACGACGGCGTAGGGCCAGCGGCCGGTTTTGGGATCGGTGAGGCCGACGGGTTTCATGGGGCCGAAGCGCAGGGTGTCGCGGCCGCGGCGAGCGGTCTCTTCGATCGGGAGGCAGCCTTCGAAGTATTGGAGGGGCTGGTTGTCAGTTCTCCGTTGTCCGTTGTCAGTTGCCGGTTGATCCTGCTCGTTGGGGATTTGTTCCCATTCTTTGGCGGGGACGGCTTCGGCGGTGGTGAGGGCGTCGAGGAAGCGGTCGTACTCTTCTTTGGTGAAGGGGCAGTTGATGTAGTCGGCGGTGCCTTTGTCGTAGCGGGCGGCGAAGTAGACCTTGTCCATGTCGATGGTGGAGGCGTCGACGATGGGGGAGATGGAGTCGTAGAAGGCGAGGTGGTCGGAGCCGGTGAGGCGCTGGAGTTCGGCGGCAAGCGCTGGACTGGTGAGGGGGCCAGAGGCGAGGATGGTGAGGGTGTCGGGGTCGCTTTCGCTGAGGCGAGTGACCTCTTCGCGGTGGACGGTGATGCGCGGCTCGGCTGCGATGCGGGCGGCGACGCGTTTGGAGAATTCGACTCGGTCGACGGCGAGTGCGTGGCCCGCGGGGACGGCGGTGGCGTCGGCTTCGGCGAGGAGGATGCTGCCGGCTCGGCGCATCTCCTGTTTGAGGAGCCAGGGGGCGGTGTTCTCGGACTCGGACTTGAGGGAGTTGGAGCAGACGAGTTCGGCGAAGTCGGAGGTCTGGTGGGCCTCGGTGGAGCGGGTGGGGCGCATCTCGTAGAGGTCGACTTGGCAGCCTCTTTTTGCGGCCTGGAGGGCGGCTTCGGGGCCGGCCAGGCCGCCGCCGATGACTCTGATGCGCTTGGTTGTCATGCCTCCCCCTCCTCCCCTGTTTTGCGTCAAAGTCTTCAAAACAAGTAGCTTAGATCTGGACTTCCCCTGCAAGGTATTGATTCCAGAGACGTGATTGAAGCAAAGTATTCCATCCATAGGACTTATCTGCGAAGTCGCAGGGTGAAATGGATGACTTTTTGGTCTTGCCCCCTTCTTTCATTATACGGGGCGCGTCAAACCCTCACGGCGCGAAACTGAGTCAGGCAGACGGAAAGACACGATGGCGGCAAGTTCCTAACAACGCGACTTGTGGGGCCAGTTCGATCACACGGTCTGGTCACTTTTCATGCGGGAACCACGTAATTTGGAAAGCGACGGCGGTATTGCTTTGCAATCCCGGTTTGTAGACTGGGGCTTTCCATCCCTCATATTGAACCAGGCCACGAAGTTCGAGGTCTTCGTGGATGCGCTTTACAGCAGAAACCTGGAAGAGGTTCTGTGTCGTTCCGCCGGGGATAAAGTCTTTCGCTGCTTTCGCGTTGCGATAAGAAAACTGCACGTCTTCTCTCGGGGAAAGATGATAGGTGAGCCAGGCCTGACCGCCTTTGGACTCGCGCCCGATGGGATCTCCGATGATGTAGCCTTTGTTGGTGTAACCCTCTTTGTATACCTGTTCGGTGTAGAGAAAATTTCCGCCATTGCTGCGGCTGGTTGGTGGATCGGTGCTGACTGCTTCCACGCGAAAATCAAGCTGGGGAAGACCCGGGACATGGGACAGATAAATGCCTGGGCGAATGGCGGCGCGCCGCGGCGCACTGATGGGGTTTACATCGTCGTGGGCCCACGAGTCCGTGTATAAGGTCAGCCACTTACGCACAAAGGGCAGGCGGTAGGAAAAATCAAAGGCGCCGAAGCGTGCTCCGGGGTCGTTTCGCGAAAACTTCTCCTCTGCGGAAACATTCTGGAGGCTGAAGAAGCTCTTGAGAAAGCTATGGATCGTGATGGGGACGTGTCCTTTGCCACCCCAAATCACGGAACGTTCAAAGCCGAATTCCAAGTTTTCGGTCGGCTTAAAACTTATCTTCTCGACGTGCATCCAGGGATCTCTGGGATCAACGTGGCCCTTCAGACTCCCTACTAAGAACTGATAGCGAAACGGCCCCGTGATTTTTGAAAGCAGTGGAATGTATAACGGCTCGATGCGGTCGATCTGAAAAGCGTAGATATTTTCTGCATTGTTGCTGTAGGCGAAGCTGCCTCCTTTCGCAGGCCCCATCCAATGGTCGCTCTTGCCGAAGGAGAATTCGTGATTCAGGAGGAGATAGGAGACATTTGCTTCCACGATGCGGAAGTCATTGACCGGTGCGATCGGCCCAACAGGAATAATCGATTGATTTGGATAGGTTGCTATGGGAACGCCATCGATGGTCGCAAAGGTATTGGCTAAAGACTGCGAATATCCGGGAGCGCCCGGAGCATGCTGATATTCCCCTCGGAAATACAGCGCGAATCGCCCAGCTTCGCTTCGTGTACTAAAGCCGACTATGGGATTGAAACCCTCTTGATAAGGACGCGCATAATCGTTGACGAATGTCTGCCCAAGATGGAAGCTGTCTCTGAGTGGAGTGCCGGAGATGCCGCCGAGACGGGTATAGGCACTTTCAAAGCTGTTGCGGGGATTCTTAAGATCGGCGAAGGTATGGGTGCCGGTTTTGAGTTCCTTCCGGACCGCGAGATAAATCTCATAGGCTTCGACGTCGCGGGAAGTTAAATCCTGGAAGTTCGCCGTATCATCCAGTGCGTGTGTGATGCTCATTCGTGTCCAGGGACGAAGTCCGAGATAGGCGTAGTTGATATAACCAAGCGCATGCAAGCGGTCGAGCGCAGGATATATCCAGCTGTCGATGGGAATGTAGGTTGATCCTCTCGGGGGCTGATCGGTGTCGTCGACCGGGTCTACACTGACACTCAGCTGATTGACCGAGCCCGTTTGACCCAATGCTTTGAAACGCAGAAGTCCGGAGCCGAAGAACAGGGCTATGGCCCACAGCATACATTTCACTTGCATCTAATACGTTCCATGTCCTAAAGCCGCTAGCCCTCGAATACAGGATATCAGTCAGTCTGTTGCCGGCGACAGCTTGAGCCATCTCTGGAACTCCGTTTCGGGAGTCGCCAGAACATCTTTCTCTTTTGCGAGAGAGACCTAAGAGCGCTTGGCGCGGGGAAGATGCTCATCGCAAGCTGTTGACATGACGGCAGCGAGCAGCCCCCAAAGTAGCGACGGGCATGAGACTGGATTCTCTTATTTTCAAAACTAGCCGCACTATCTGGAGACAGACTATTTGCATTCTGGAGACAGACTATTTGCATTACGCGGCGAGGGCGCTCTGCTCGACCTTTTTTTGATGAAACCGAAAGGAATGGGGCACCCGGCATGGGGTAATGTTGTCACGAGAGGAGAACGGGAATGCGAGAAGGCAGCGTCGGCATAAGTCAATGGCGTTCGACCGCCGATATTTTTGGCTGGCTTTCTTTGTTTTGCGGGCTTCCACTTCTCACGATGGCGCTTGCGCAGGGGCGGCTTCATTTTCCGGATTCGATGGCCCCGATGATTCTTTGGATGATCTTCGGGAGCCCGTTCGCCGGTAGCCTGCTGGCCCTGGTTGCCGCGACAGGGAGAAGGTGGTGGCTTGTGCTGGCTGCGGTCTGGCTGACTGTACTTTCTTATGGATGGTGGGAGTTGTCGCGCCACCCGTTTGTTATTTAGCTTGCGGAAAGGGTCTCAAGGCTGGTCGCTGCGCGCGGCCAGGGTGATGAGGGCGGAGCCGGAGACTTGCATGGTCTTCCACTCAGACTTCATGACGGCTCCGAGTAGGTGGTAGAAGTCGATGGAGGGCTGGTTCCAGTCGAGGACGCTCCACTCGAGGCGCGGGCAGCCTTCGGCTACGGCGATAGCGGCGACGCGGGTGAGGAGGGCTTTGCCGATGCCCTTGCCGCGATGCTCGGGGCTGACGTAAAGATCTTCGAGGTAGATGCCGGCGTGGCCGCGCCAGGTGGAGTAGTTGTGGAAGTAGAGGGCGAAGCCGGCGGGAGTGGTTGTGCCTGATTCGTTCAGTTCCGCGATGAGGCAGTCGAAGCGTTTGGTTTCGCCGAAGCCGTCGCGGAGGAGGTCGGCCTCGGTAGCGTGGACGGCGTCGGGTTCGCGCTCGTAGGCGGCGAGGTCGCGGATGAAGGCGAGGATCTGGGGGATGTCGGCAGGGGTGGCGGGGCGGAGGTTGAGGGGGTTCATTGCTTAAGACAGATTAGACGATGACGTGGCAGGCGAATAGAAGAGCAGAGGCTTAACACGGATTTGCACGGATTTAGGGATAGGCAAACCCGAGAGCAAAGGCAACTACAACCGCAGATCCCTGCGGGATGACAAACAAAAGGACAGGCAACAGCAACAGCAATTACAACTACAGCTACGACTGCAACTGCAAGTGCAGTGCAAATGCGGCCGTGATCCTATGGGGACGGAGCGGTGGGCTTCTGGGCGGATTGTGTGGCGAGCCATTTATCGAAGGGGATGTTGAAGTCGAAGAGCTCCTTCTTGTTGCCGTCTTTGTCGGCGAGGGTGTAGACCATTTTGATGTAGACCTGGGCGCCTTTGAGGGGATAGTCGTTGAGCTGGCGGACGTCGTAGAAGAGGTAGCCGGCGAGGGTGCTGTGTGCGTTCACTGTAGTGGTCTTGAAGCCGAAGTCGTCTTCGTCCTGCGTAATCTGCTTGTCGACGGGCTTGTCGTGGAGAGTAATGGGCGGCAGCGGCATGGGGAGGGGCACCTTGCGGCCCTTGGTGCTTTTGGTGGAGAAGAGCCGGCGCTGGATGTCGTCGTCGGTGGCGGCGGGAATCTTGTCGTTGTTGATAGAGATGAACTGGATACGGGCGTCCTCGAGGGAGAGCGCAGTGTCGCTGTCGTTGGTGAAGATGACGCGAATGGGGATGAAGCCGTGCTGGATGTAAGGGAGACGGAAGAAGTCGCAGTCTTTGGGGTCGTCACAGGGTTCAGCGGCGACGGCGACCTGTTCTTTGGGGTGGGCATCGAAGGCGGCGTATTGATTGGCGGGCTTTGCGGGCGGCGCCTTCCGGGGTTTGTCGGAGGCGAAGGAGGTTACCGCAAGCAGGCAAGTTGTAGTTACTAGTAGAAGCGGAATCTGCGGGAATCGGTGGGACTTCATGGCCAAGTTGATTATCATCTTCGCTGGCGCACAAGGTAAAGCGAGGAAATGCAACAGTGATGATCGTGTACAGCGCGCTGTTGCTGGCGGCCCTGGTTCTGGGAGCGCCGTACTGGCTGCTGCGGATGGCCACCAGCGGGCGGTATCGCGCGGGACTGGCGGGGCGGCTGGGGGTGGTGCCGAAGGAGTTGCGTGCAGCGGCGGCGGGGCGCGATGTGGTGTGGGTGCATGCGGTGTCGGTGGGCGAGACAATGGCGGCGACGCGGCTGGTGGCGGAGTTGGAGGAGGCCCTGGGCGAGGGATGGGCTGTCGTGGTGTCGACGACTACAGCGACGGGACAGGCTTTGGCTCGGGAGCGGTTTGGCGCGGAACGAGTGTTTTTCTATCCTCTCGATCTTGGTTGGGCGGTGAGGGCGTATCTCAAGGCGCTGCGGCCTAAGATGCTGGTTTTGATGGAGAACGAACTGTGGCCGCGAATGCTGGTGGAGTGTGAGAGCGCAGGGGTGCCAGTGGCAGTGGTGAACGCACGAGTGAGCGACCGGTCGTTTGCACGTGGAGTGCGTGTGCGTGCGCTTTGGCGGCGGATGTTGCGGCGGGTTTCGCTGTTCCTGGTGCAGAGTGACGAGGATGCGCGGCGATTGACGGAGATGGGGGCTCGCGCGGACGCGGTGCGAGTGGCGGGAAATTTGAAGTACGACGTGAGAGCGCCTAAGCAGAGCCGGGTTGCGGAGCTTATCCGCGAGGCGGTAGGCGACAGGCCGCTGGTGGTGGCAGGGAGTACCGTGGAAGCAAGGGAGGGTGAAGAAGAACCTCTCCTGATGCAGTACTGGCCGACTGTGTTGAAGGAGGTGCCGGAGGCTGTGATCGTGGTGGCTCCGCGGCATCCGGAGCGGTTCGCGGCGGCTTACTCGGTGATGAAAGAGTACGGCACGGTTAGGGCGACGGAGTTGGTCGCGGGAACGGCGGGGCTGGTGGGGCAGGGCGGAAATATTCTGCTGGATACGATTGGGGATTTGGCGGCGGTGTACGAATTAGCCAGTGTCGCCTTTGTCGGGGGAAGCCTGGTGCGACGGGGAGGACACAATCCGCTGGAGGCGGCGCGGTTTGGTGTGCCGGTGGTAATGGGGCCGTCGTATGAAAATTTTCGCGATGTCGTGGAGAGGATGCGGGCGGCGAATGGAATTCTGATCGTGCAGGGTCGCGAGGAGTTTGAGACGGCTCTGGTCGATTTGCTGAAGAATCGCGAGATGGCCGCCGCGATAGGGGGACGCGGGCGGGCGGTGTTTGACGCGCAGGCGGGGGCTACTGCGCGAACGGTTCAGGCTCTGATGGCGCTGCTGCAGCAGCGATCGGCGGCGACGCGATGAAGACACGCAGACCATGGCTGCTGCCGCTGGCTCCTCTGTACGGAGTGGCGCTGGCGATGAAGCGGCGATTGTTTCAGCTGGGATGGATGAAGCAGAACCGGCTGGAGAATCCGGTGATCAGCGTAGGCAGTGTGTCGGCGGGCGGCGCGGGAAAGACGCCGATGGTGCTGATGCTGGCGAGGATTCTTCGCCATCGCGGCTATGCGGTACGAATTCTGACGCGGGGGTATAAACGAAGCTCCGGCATGACTTCGCGGGTGGAGCCGTTCGACGACGCAGCCTGGCAGGGAGACGAGCCGGTGCTGCTGGCGCAGCGCTCGGGCGTGCCGGTGTTTGTGGGCGCGGACCGGTACCAGGCGGGCGTGATGGCGGAGCATGATGAGCCGTCGGAGAAGCTGGTGGTGCATCTGCTGGATGATGGGTTTCAGCATCGGAAGCTCGCGCGCGATGTCGACATCGTTCTGCTGACGCAGGCGGATGTGGAGGACACGTTGCTTCCTGCGGGCAATCTGCGCGAGCCGCTGTCGGCAATCGCTGAGGCGGATGTGGTGGTGTTGCGCGAAGAGGAGGCGGCTTCGCTGCGCAGCGTGGTTGCCGGATTGAGTGGACAGAAGACCGTGCCGGCGATCTGGGTGATCCGGCGCAGTCTGAGTCTGGGGGAAGGGGGAGACGTGGCGTTGCCTACGAAACCGCTCGCCTTCTGCGGCATCGCACGGCCTGAGAGTTTTCCGACGATGCTGGCCGCGCAAGGCTACGAGCCGATGGACACGATGATCTTTCCCGATCATCATGCGTATGGCGACGGCGACATTCGCCGATTGATCGAACGTGCACGACAGGTTGAGGCAAACGGCTTCGTGACGACGGAGAAGGACGCGGTGAAGCTGACGCCGATCCTGCGCGATCATCTGGAGACGATTGGGCCGGTCGTCGTAGCGCGGCTTGGCGTGGAGCTGCTCGACGAGCAGGAGTCGCTGTCGCAACTGATTGCGATGGTTGGGCGGCTGGACCGGCGCAGGCACTAGTTGTCCTTCGTCAATGACGACCTGCGTGATAGGGGCTGCGTGAGAAAATTGAGGCTTGGGTACGGATTCCACTCGCTCGCACGCTACTGTCGCGCCCCGGGGGGATCGTCCGCTTCGGGTGTTGATTGTGCGGATTGGCGCTATGGGAGATGTGCTGCACGCGATGCCCGCGGTAGCGGCGCTGCGGGAGCGGCATCCGGATTGGCGGATCGGGTGGGCGATTGAGCCGGTGTGGCGGGAGTTGCTGGAGGCGGAGAGTGAGGTTCATGATGTGGAGTGGTGGCTTTCGGGACGCGACTCGCGACGCCCGCTGGTGGATCGGTGGTCGTCGGTGCCGACGCGAGACTGGAAGCGGCGGCCGTTTTCTCTGAACACGGTGCGCGATATCCGCTGGCTGCGGCGGGAGTTGCGGGAAGATCGCTACGACCTCTGTGTCGATATGCAGGGGTCGATCCGTTCGGCGATGGTGGGCCGGATGGCCGCGGCGGCGAGGTTTGTTGGGGCTGCAGTGCCGCGGGAGGCTCCGGCGGCTTGGTTCTACAAGCAAAAGATTGGATTGAGCACGACACATGTGGTGGAGCAGGGCTGCGAACTGCTGGGTGCGGCGGTGGGAGAGACGCTTCGGCCTGCGAAGGTGACGTTGCCTGTCGATCCCGCGGCCGAACAATGGTGCGACGCGTTGCTGGCTGGCGCTGCGGAGCGGTTCGCGATGATTGCACCTACAGCGGGCTGGGGGGCGAAGCGGTGGCCGTCAGAGCGATACGGCGCAGTGGCGGCGGCGTTGGGGCGGGCGGGATTTCGCACGCTGGTGAACGCCGAGTCGCCGCAGGATGATGTGGGAAGAAAGGTTGTACAAGCGAGCGGCGAGGCGGCGACGCTGGTTCCCTGCTCTGTGGGACAGATGATCGCGCTGGTGCGGCGTGCCGGAGTTGTGATCGCGGGCGATACCGGGCCACTACACCTGGCGGCGGCGCTGGAGAGACCGGTGGTCGGGCTATTTGGGCCGACGGACCCGGCGCGGAACGGGCCCTATGGAACGCAGTCACGAGTGTTGCGGCACAGTTCCAGCCGCGTGGATCATTCACGCCATAGAGAGACCGAGGAAGGGTTGATGCAGATCACGACCGATGACGTTGTGGAGGCGGCGCTGGAGCTGTTACGCGCCGGGCAGGATAAGGTGAAAGTGTGAGTGAAAGAACGAGATGGCAGAAGATTGCGCGTCGCATCCGCGTGCCACTGGGATTTATCTTTGCCGGTGTGTTTCTCTGGCTGGCGCAGCCGACGGGTAAGACGATGCTGCTCAGTCTGTTGCTGGTGGTGCCGGGGGTATGGCTGCGGGCGTACGCGGCGGGATATGTGCGCAAGAACGCGGAGCTGACCTTCACCGGACCGTACGCGTATACGCGGAACCCGCTGTATCTGGGCTCGATGCTGATTGCGTTCGGGTTTGCCGTGGCTGCGGGGAGCTGGGTCCTTCTGATTTCGCTGGCCGTGCTATTCGCAGCGATCTATATTCCTACCATTCAGGGGGAGGAGGGCTATCTGCGGGAGCACTTTGCGGGCTTCGATGCGTACGCGGCAAAGGTTCCGAGGCTGCTGCCCCGGCTGACGGCGGCGGAGTTTCCGGCAAACGAGAATGCGAGTGGGGGCAGGTTCTCGTGGCAGCAGTGGCGGCATCACCGCGAGTACAATGCTTTCATGGGTGCCGGCGCGATCTATCTGGCGCTGGCGGTCCGGCTTTTTCTGCACCACCACCACAGGGTGATTGCGGGTCTGCGCTGAAGGCGCGGGGGGCTGGGGCGAAACCGCCCACACATCAACTCGTGCGAGTGCTGCCCTTTGCTGAAGCTTTCCCGGTCCCTGGCGTTGATTCTTTTGATGTTGTATTGCGGAGCTCTCCTGCCTGCGAGGGCGCAACTGCTGGGTCTGGGGCCGAAGCCCGCGCCGGTGGTCATTCCGACGCTGCAACCGCCGTTGCCGGAGTACGTCTTCCCTGCCAAACGGACGCTGACGTTCACCGTGGACTGGCGTGTGTTTACTGCTGGCACTGCGGTCTTTCAGCTGGAGCAGGAGGGGACGGTCCAGAAGATCAACGCCTCGGGAGGCTCCGTCGGCGCGGTGACGATGCTGTTTCCCGTAGTGGACAAATTTCAGGCGGGGTTCGACACGAAGACCGGCTGTTCCACCGGATTCAGCAAGCAACTGCAGGAGGGCCGCCGCAAGGTATCGAGCGACCTGAGCTTCGACTATGCGCAGGGCAAGCAGAGACAGGTGGAGAAGAATCTGGTGAAGGGAACGTCAAAAGAGCAGACGGCGTCGATTCCTGCGTGCGTGACGGACTCGCTTTCGGCAATTTTTTATGCGGCGTCGCAGCCTATGGTGGTCGGACAGACGATCCGATTTCCGCTGGCCGACTCCATGCGCACCGTAACCGTAATCATGAAGGTGGAGGCCAAGGAAGAGATCAAGACGCC
>DATMPD010000094.1:0-5287 GCA_035567955.1 Edaphobacter sp. | reverse complement strand
GGTGCTGCTCGGAAAAATCTTCCGGCGTGAATACATCCGCAGTCTGCCGCTCCTCAAGCAGGAAGCTCCCGCCGAGAATTTTGGTCTTCGGGATTGCAGTCGTCGCCATAGTCAAAACCTTTCACCACAGGGGGCACAGAGCAACGCGGGAAACACAGAGGATTATTTCATCTTTGCCGGTATCTAGACTATCCCTTTAGAAGGTTTCCCCTGTGGCAGTCCCCTGTGGTCCTCAGTGCCCCCCGTGGTTAAAGCCTCTCAAAAATCCCCGCCGCGCCCATCCCGCCGCCGACGCACATGGTCACCATGCCATACCGTCCGTTGCGGCGTTTCAATTCACGAAGAACGCTCGCCGTAAGTTTAGCCCCCGTACATCCCAGCGGATGCCCCAAAGCAATCGCTCCCCCATTCGGATTCACGCGTTCGAGATCAAGCCCAGCCTCCCTGATCACCGCCAGCGACTGCGCCGCAAATGCCTCGTTCAGTTCGATCACGTCGATGTCCGGGAGCTTCAACCCCGCCAGCTTAAGCGCCTTCGGAATCGCAAACACCGGCCCCAGGCCCATCTCTTCCGGCTTGTATCCGGCGGTAGCGAACGCGACGTACCGCGCCAGCGGCGCAATCCCCAGAGCCTTAGCCCGCTCGCCCGACATCACCACGGCCGCCGCCGCACCATCCGACATCTGCGAAGAATTCCCCGCCGTAGTCACGCCCTTCACATGAAACGCCGCCTTGAGGGCGCCCAGAGCCTCGATCGAAGTATCGGCGCGCGGGCCCTCGTCCACCTTGAAAGAAATTTCCTGCCTCTTTGGCTTCGATCCATTCGGAGTAGTAAAGCTAACCGACACCGCGACCGTCTCGTCCTCAAACTTGCCCGCCGCAATCGCCGCCAGCGCTTTCTGATGGCTGCGCAACGAAAACGCGTCGCACTGCTCGCGCGTGATCCCAAAGCGCGCCGCCAACCGCTCCGCCGTCAGCCCCATCGAAAGATAAGCATCCGGATAATGATCCACCAGCCAGGGATTAGGCGAAATCTTATTCCCGCCCATGGGGATCATCGACATCGATTCCGTCCCGCCCGCGACCATCACCTCAGCACCGCCCGACATGATGCGCTCCGCCGCCATGGCAATCGCCTGCAAGCCGGACGAGCAGAAGCGATTAATAGTCACCGCCGACACCTCGACCGGCAGACCCGCGCGCAGCGAAGCGATGCGAGCCACGTTCATCCCCTGCTCGGCTTCAGGCATAGCGCAGCCCAGGATGACGTCTTCAATTTCCTTGGGATCAAGCTGCGGCACGCGATCCAAAGCGCCCTTGATAGCGACGGCTGCCAGCTCATCAGGACGCGTAGCCCGCAGCGTCCCCTTAAAAGCGCGCCCCACCGGAGTGCGGACAGAAGAAACCACAACGACTTCTCGCATAGAAACTCCGTCCTTATTGTAGCGCGACGTGCGGCTGGCTTTGACACGCCCAATCCATCATCTTCCACCACATGTCATCCTGAGCGAAGTGGCCGGTCGCGAAGCGAGCGGCAACGGAGTCGAAGGACCCCTACACCTCACACACCGGCAGGGATATGGATAGGCATTCTCACTAAACTGTTGAATGGTGGGAGAATTCCCTGCGGCCGACCTGCGGATCGAAGAGCGTAGGGGTTCTTCGACTCCGTGAATGCTTCGCGTTCGCGAAGCATCCACTCCGCTCAGGATGACTCAGTATAAGGAGGTCGAAGATCGGTGAGCGCAAGTAACTATCTTCTCGGCTTCGATGCTCCAAACAAAAGCGCCGAGGCGATCAATCCTAAACCTGCGATGGCACTCGGCAGAGTGTAGTCCGGCGCCGGCGTTTCGCAATCCGTGCACGGAACATCGATGTCCACAGGCTTTTCGCCAGCGTGGTCCCGCGCAAATTTTTCAGCTTCCCGATATTTTCGCTTATCCTTGAGAAGTTTGATGTTGGACTGGACCTCTCTCCAATTGGCCGCCATCGATTCCTTAAGGGTTGTGCAGTTCGTGCAAGCCAGGACGGCCGCGTCGTATCTACTCCTGACGAAGGTTGCCTCGTAGGCCAGATAGCCTGCTGCGACAAGCGCGACAATCAGCATGATCACCGCAGCTGCCTTGGTCAGATTCATGACCGCAGATTATCTCACGCAGAAGAGGAGGGAAGGAGAATCGGCCCAGCGCGATGGTTTGCGCCGGTTTTAGGTAGGGCACAGCCTTCAGTCGTGCCGCTCAGACCGTGATGTATTCCGTCATCGCGCTGGGCGCTGGGATGGGATCGCCGTGCGCGCGCATACCTTCCAAGTGAAACTCAACCGCCTCGCGGATGAGGTCCTTCACTCCGTCCAGCGTTTTTCCCGCTGCGCCAAGACCAGGCAAGTCGGGAGCGTAGGCACCCCACCCGGTGGCCGATTTTTCGTAGACGATGAGGTATTTCATTTCAGTCGTTATCTCCCAAAGAGTGATGCGCGAGACGCTCGGCACATTGTCTAGTTGTAGGTTCGCGCCCCAAGAAAATCCCTCAGGTACGTGTTTAGCGTCGTACTCGACCTCCCGAGTCGCAAATCGTGCCAAGAGATTCCAACGACTGAGTCCGCTGTCTCCGGCACCCACACATATTTGCGTCCATCCACTCGGAGAACTCTATCCTCGACCAACTTCGCCAGCAGAGCCTCGCCGAGCGGCCCCTGCAGGACCCGCGAGTGCTCAATCTTTGCCCGGTATCTTGCCAATTGTCCCCGACTGTGTGAACGCAGCGTCATTACGATTCGGCGAAATCGCCGATATGCATCTCTTAGGTGCTCATCCTCGAAGGCTTCATTGCCAATTTCAGTGTGGAACCCTGTCCATGGAAACGCGTCGGCACCGGGCCATGACACACGAAGAGTACCCCTCGCGATTGGGCGCCTGCTCACCGACCCTGAATAACTAGCGGCTTCTAAAACAACATCCGCTTCTTCGCCCGGCATCTCGACACCACGCTCCGCAGTCGATGCTACGAGCAAGCTTGACGCATTGATCTCTAGAACCCGGCACCTCGCATCGACCCGCGGCCCAATGGTGAACTCCTGTGCATTCGTGCCGAAGACAAGCACGCACGGCACGACGATCGACGCATCACGCAGTTGTCGACCGAACGTAACCCGGGTTTCGGGTTGAATAACCGTCCTAAAAGTTTGCGTCCGAACGACCTCCTCCTGCAGACCGCCTCTGACATAGATTAATTCGAATTCCCCCTCGGTCTCCTCCTCGCCGCCGGCAGGGGCGTCGTCTGGATCGGTGCCCTCTAGCGACAGTCTCACTTTTAGCGTGTCAGTTTCCGCCGACATCAACGCCTCGTACAACAATCCGACATGCTGGGCCAAAACTTCATCGGGACCCTTTTCCTCCGCGAAGATGAGATAAAAGTCGGCGACCAGGCGAGAGGGCTTATACGAAGCGTCGGCCATCAAGGCCTCCGCATCAGATTGGAAGCCCATCGATGGATTGGAAAGGGATCGCGCTAGAAGATAAGACTCAAAGACCGTGTTCGCCGGGCGTGCACCATCCTTCAAAAAAGGATGCTCCGGCAGCCAGGTTTTTAGATGCTCTTCAAATTTGCTGCGCAGCTCGGGCGGCAAGCGGGGATCCAGTTCAACGCGCTTGCCGGTCATTACCGCCATGAGCGCTTTGCACTGCTGCCCCACGTCGTAAAGGGATTCCCAATTCCTCCATCCCGCGCGCTTCGCATCGTTCTCTAATAGCCGTTTAAGGTTCGTCAGGATCTTCTGCGTGTGTTCGCGTTCGAGGATTGTCTCGACAATCTTCCGTAGCAAGACTGCAGGCTCATTCTTGGCTTCGGCTAGCTGGTTGATTTCGCTCTCGAGTTCGGACGTTAGCTCTGCATAGTTAGTCTCGCCAGCGAGCAGCGTCGCGAGTGCGTCAAGCACCGGGGCGTAGCCCAGGAAGTTCTCAGCGGTTTCCTCCTCCTCGCTGCCTTGGCCAGCGATGACCCTTCGCAGGTGGTCAAACACGAGGTTCCTTGCTTCCACGAACGGCTGTTCATGGCTCTGGATCCTCTCAAAGGCTTCCGGCCAAGTTGCCCGGATGCGTCGAGTTACATATTCTTCCGCCTGCTGTCGCGTAAAAGTTTCGAGATTGTACAAAGACGCCGAAACGCCGGCTAATTCAAGAAAGAGCCAACTATACTCAGCGATCTGTGTCCGCCCCAACATGACGAACTTCACCCCCGGTCCAGCCTTCGCATAACCCGCCAGATCGGTGAGGAACGCCTCGAAACCAGCCTGGGTCGTCTTGACCCTACCCTCGTCCAAGGCATCCACCACCATAAAGACCTGGCCAGCGCGCAGTGCTTCGTCGATACTTGCAATTTGTGGGGCACCAAAAACGGACAGCAGAGTGCCGCTGAGCGAACTCTGTCCAACTGGTTGCGACTTGGCGAGATCCCATAGCAGGGTCCGCCGCAGGTAGGCTAATTCCCTCGCTACCGTCGTCTTCCCAACGGCGCCCGCTGCGGAGATAATGACCACCGACGGCGAAGCAGTTTGGGCATCGGTCCGCGCCGAGAGGTTTGGGGCGACAAAAGCCTCAAGTCCGTTCAGAGAGTAGTCAAGATCCTCGCCGCTTCGGCGGAGCGGGAATCTTGCGGGGCCTTCGCACTCTGGAAGAATCTGCAACAGATCGTCAAATCTCATGTCGGTACTCCACTGCGGAAGGATGAAACCGGGACGACTTACCGCGTTAGTTAATTTTAACTCGCAGACGCTGCGGAAAGCGCAGTGAAGATAACGCCCACTCACCCGCTCCCCTTCTTCAACTGCTGCTTCCACCCCAGCACCCGCGCCTTGTTGCCTTCCGCTTCGGCCTCGGGAACCATTCCCTTCTTCTGATACAGGATCGAGAGGCTGGTGTGCGCCAGAATGTCGTCGGGATCGATATCCGAGATTTGTTGGGCCACTTCGATGGCTTCGTCGAAGCGGTTGAGATCCTGCAGCGCCCGGCTCAATCCATGCAGCGCGTCGGTGAACTTCGGATCGGCCGCCACCGCCTGCCGATACTCTTCGACCGCTTGCTCGTGATGGCCTTCGAGAACCAGATCGAGCGCGGCGTAATAATGATGCTCAGCCAAGTGGCGGACGGTTGAGGAGTTGGCTGGATCGTCAGGCATAGCTGATTCTAGCAAGGCAAGGTTGCAGAAGGGCGCAGAGCCATAGCGCTTCTGGCTTTTAGATCACCCGATGACCCGATCGCCAGATCACCCGATCACTGCGGCTTCCAGCGCA
>DATMPD010000093.1:0-3671 GCA_035567955.1 Edaphobacter sp. | reverse complement strand
CATCGATTCAATATCAGCCTCTGACGGAGGACCTGAACGAGACGGCCAAGGCTGAGGTGCATCGCATCGTCGCTACACGGCATGGGTTCGACCCCAGGGCCAAGGAGGCGTTTGAGGAGTGGGACACCATCAAGTCGAACCGCATGGTGGGGATGATCTTTACCGCGATGGATATATTTCTGGGCGGCGTGGGCATCGTGACACTGGCGCTGGGGGCGGTCGGGATCATCAACATCATGCTGGTGACGGTGACCGAGCGGACCAAGGAGATCGGGCTGCGGAAGGCGCTGGGCGCGACCAATCGCAGCATTCTCTTCCAGTTCTTTCTTGAGGGTCTGACGCTGACGGGATTGAGCGGCCTGATCGGCATCGTCGGGGCGGCGGCGCTGATGGGAGCGCTGGGATCGGTTGTGGGGAACAATGACATGGGGTTCGATCCGCCGCGGCTGGTGCCTTGGTCGGCGGCGATGGCGATGGGCTCGCTGATGCTGTGCGGAATCGTGGCGGGACTTTATCCGGCACGGCAGGCGGCGATGCTGCAACCGGTTGAAGCGCTGCGGAAGGAGTAGCGGACTATGCTGAGCGACATCTTCGGGCAGGCAGTGGAGGCGATGAAACACAATCGCCGCCGGACCATGATCACCGTGGTGGGTATGGCGTGGGGGATCGCGACGGTGGTGCTGCTGCTGGCCTATGGCGCGGGATTCGGCCAGGCGTTTGAGAACATCTTTGCGCAGTGGGGCACGAATATGATTGGCGTCTTTCCCGGGCGCACCAGCGAACAGGCGGGCGGGGAGAAGGCCGGCGTCAAGGTGCGGCTGACCATGGAGGACGTCGAGCGGATTCAGGAGACGGTGCCGGGGATTCTTCGCGTGGCGCCCACCGTGGACAAGACGGTTCCGGTGCAGAACGAGCTGCATAGTTTCAACTGGGACGTCACGGGGATCACGCCGGAGCTGCAGTCAATCCAGAAGATGGAGCTTGCCGAAGGCCGGCTGCTGACCGAGGATGACGTGCAACAGCGGGCCCATGTTGTGATCATCGGCTCGGAGGCGAAGACGAAACTTTTCTCCGGCTTGTATGCGATCGGGCAGAGGATTCGGTTGAACGGTGTGAGTTTCGAGATCGTCGGGATCCTCGGTCCCAAGATGCAGGAGGGTGACGAAAACGATATCAACCGCGTCGTGAACGTGCCCTTCACCACAATGGGCGACATCAAAGACACCAAATACCTCGACGGCATCTGGATGGACTACAAGGGCCAGCCGAAGGCGGTGGAACAGGCACTACGCAAGACGCTGGCCGCGGCGCACAACTATCGCCCATCAGACCGGCGCGCCGTTTTTGTTGCGAACATCATGGAACAGCTTACGCAGTTTCGTATTATCTCGCTGGGGCTGCAGGTGCTGCTGCTGTTTATCGGCGCGTTGACGCTGGGTATCGCAGGCATCGGGCTGATGAATATCATGTTGGTGAGCGTGCAGCAGCGAACGCGCGAGATCGGAGTCGAGAAGGCCCTGGGCGCGCGGAAAAAACATATCCTGCTGCAGTTTTTGGCGGAGGCGCTGGTCATCTCAGGCGTCGGCGGCGCTGGAGGTATCGCGCTGGCCTATGCGGTCGCGAGGATCGTCGGCAAGATTACGTTCTACAGCGCGCTGGCTTCGCATGCGGATGCCGGCGATATTCATCTGATCATCTCGCCGAACAGCGTAATGGTGGCGACCGTGATTCTGATCATTGTGGGCACGGTCAGCGGCATGATTCCGGCGATGAAGGCGGCGAGTCTGGATCCGATTGAGGCTTTGCGGTACGAGTAAGGGCTGCGATCAGACCTTTCGGATTGGACCGGGATAGCGCGACAAAATCTTGTCGACAGTAAGTAGTGTGATTGCTTCGACCGTCGCCTGTGCGACTAGAAGACGGTCGAAGGGATCTTTGTGAATGGGCGGCAGCGTATCGATGGCGACTGCATGCTCGCCGGTAACGTCGATTTCGGTATAGCCGTTGTCTAGAAGACTGCGACGAAGCAGCCGTGGGTTTACGCCCATATCATCACGGGTAAGCTGATATTTGATGGCGTACTCCCACAGACTCGCCGCGCTGAAAAACAGCTCATTGTCGGTATCGTCGATCAACTTGATTGCTGCCTTGGGCAGACGGGGAGAATTTTCTACCGTCCAAAGAAGGAGATGAGTGTCGAACAGCAGCTTCATTTCTTCCCGTGGAACATCTCTTCGATCTCCTGCTGGAACATGGTGCCGAAGTTGTCGGGCACTTTGATCTGCCCGGCCAAAAAGCCGCGCCGCTTCATTTTTTTGCCGGTGGGGGCATCCAGAGCGACGACCTTCACCATCGGCTTGCCAGCCTTGGCGATAATGAAAGACTCGCCTTGCGCGGCCTGTTCGACCAGTTTAGAGAGATGAGTCTTGGCTTCGTGAATGTTGACGATGTTCATAGTAATAATTCGTTGAACTAAGTTCAGTTAGTTTAGTCTATGAGGGACCCGGGAGTCAATCGCCTTAGTTCTCGGTGCGCTGGCACTTGTAGGGGGTCTGCATGGAGGCGCGGGCTTCGTTGACTGCGCCCTGGGTGTTGTCGTTGCTCTGGACAGCGAGCCGGTATTCGTTGACGGCGCGGTCGCGCTGTCCGGTGCAATCGAAGATGCGGGCCAGTTCGATGTGGCTCCAGACCTCGACCCACTTGGGGTCGCCGTCGCCGCGGAGCGCGTCGCGGAAGGAGTTCGCCGCCGACTGGTAGTTGCGCTGCATGAAGAAGATTTCGCCGATGCGATAGGCGGCGAGTGAGCTGTTCTTGTTGGCGTCAAGCGCCTTCTGGTACTCGACCAGAGCTGCGGTGAGGTCACCCTGAGCAACCTGCTGCTGTCCACGCAGAACGGCTACGCGGACGGCGAGGTCAGGCGTGCTCTTCAGCAACCAGTTCTCGGGGTCGATCTGAATGCGGCGGGGCCGGCCGAAGGTCTCGACCGAGTAGTGCGAGTCGGAGCCGGAGACGTCGACGCGGCGGATCTCGGTTTTGCCGTCCGTTTCAATTCGCAGTTCAACCGGCATGCGGAAGAGGTCGAGGTCCTGCTCGACGGCTCCGACGGTGCGGAAACCTTTGTTGTCGCCAAGGCGGAAGACGGAGTATTTGTTGGTGAAGGCAGGAGCGCCGGTGCCGTCGAGCCATTGTGCGAAGAAGGCGGTCAACTCGAGATTGGACTGCGCCTGCGCGACTGTCTCTACATTTGAAGTGCGGATGGATTTGTCGGTGTATTGCGACAGGAGGGTGCGGAGGAACTTGTTGAATACCTCGTCGCCCATCTCCCAGCGAAGCATGTGGAAGACCATCGCTCCCTTCTCGAGCGTCATCGACTGGAACTGCGGGGAGAAGGGGTCGAGCCGGCCGATGGTGGTCAGCGGTTCCGTGTCGTAGGCGAGGGCGCCGGCGGAGATATCGGTGATCGCGGACTGAAACGCGTTCTTGCCGGCGGAGTCTTCGAGGTACATCAGCTCGGCGTAGCGCGACATGCCGTTGGTGATCCAGGCGTCGTTCATGGTGGCGGGCGAGATCTGGCTGCCCCACCATTGGTGAGCGAGAGTGTTCGAGAGCAGGCGCTGCTCGTTGCGCGCGGCGATGCGGTTGCCGGCGATAGCGGCGATCTCCGGCGCCCA
>DATMPD010000092.1:0-4462 GCA_035567955.1 Edaphobacter sp. | reverse complement strand
GCCCGACCACATCCATCTCCTACTAACGCCCGAGCCCGAAATCTCCCTCGAAAAAGCAATGCAATACATCAAAGGAGCCTTCTCCTTCCGCCTGAAGAGCAAATTGGATGTCTGGGAACGAAGCTTCACAAACCACCGCATCACCGACGCCCACGACTACACCACCCATCTGACTTACATCCACCAAAACCTGATCCGCGCCAACCTCGCTTCTGAACCGAGCCTCTACCCTCACTCCACTGCCAACCCAACCCACCCATCCGACCCTGCGCCCACTCACTTATCGTGATGGCGCAGCAACATGCCGCTCCGAAGTAAACCCAGCCGCCGGCAGCCCCGCACCGTTATACAAATTCGCCGTCACAGGCGCATTCGCCCAAGCATAGCGCACATACATGGGCCGACTCACCTCGGCCGCCCTCACTATCACCGTATCGCCATCAACCCGCGCCGTCGATGAACGAAACCGCCCATCCTCACCAGCAACCTCAAACCCCTCCAGCGCTCCACCCCGTGCCACCAGACCCTGCGCATGCGTAAAGTAAACCCGCAAATGATCCCCCTCACCCACCGCCTCCAGAAATAAAGGCCCGCTAAACTCCACCGCCTCACCATAAGCAACACCACGCGCCACCAGCGCCAGCCGAGCCCCCACCGTCAGCTTATCCGGCGGATGAACATTATCCGCCTGCCCCACATCCAGCGACACCGCCATCCCCGTATTCGCTAACTTCAGCGTGCGCCGCTGCGCCTCCCGAACCAAGCCCCAGGTCTCAGCCGGCGTCGACGCGAAACTCGAAAGCTGCACAAACAGAAATGGAAAATTCCCCTCGCCCCACCTCGACCGCCAGTCCGTAATCATCGCCGGAAACGTTCGCTCATACAGGGGCGCACGCCCCGCAGAGCTATCCGTCTCCCCCTGATACCAGATCACGCCCTTGATGGTGAAATCAATCGCTGGCGCAACCATCCCATTGAACAACCCTGTCGGCGCCCACGAATCCGGGTTCGGATGCCACGGATGCTTCACCACAGCCTGCCCCGCCGCTCGCGCCTTTGCGTCGTCGCGCTTCTCCGCCTCCAGCATCGCTGCAACATCGCTCTGGTTCTCCACCATCTCCACACGTTCGGCAAACTGCGGCATCAATCCCGCATCGCTGCTCAACCCCTCCAGGCTCAGCCAGGCCGCCACCGGCGTCCCGCCCCACGTCGAATCGATCAGCCCGATCGGCACATGCTCCTGCTTCACCAGATCCCGCGCAAAGAAATAAGCCACCGCGGAAAACTCCGCCGCCGTCTCCGGCGTGCACAAAGTCCAACCCGCCCCCTGATCCCGCAGTTCATACTCGCTCGCCTTCCGCCCAAAGCGCAGCAACCGGATCTGCGGCTGCGTCGCCGCGGCAATCTCCTGCGGCCCATTCTTCAGCACCGCGTTCCCTGGAAATCCATTCAGCGGAAACTCCATATTCGACTGCCCCGACGCAAACCACACATCCCCCACCAGAATGTCCTCAAGCCGGATCGTATTGCTCCCCTGCACTGTCAGCGCATAAGGACCCCCAGCCTGCTCCGGCCGCAAAAACACGCTCCATCTACCCAGATCATCCGCCACCGCCATCTGCGTCTGGCCATGAAGCGACACAGTAACTTTCTCCCCCGCCTCAGCCCAACCCCAGATATGCACCGGCATCTGACGCTGCAGCACCGCATGATTACTCAACATATGCGGCAATCTCACCTCGGCCCGCGCCGAACAGAAAGAGCCGCAGAAAGAAGCGAAAACAAAACACACAACCAGCAAGCGGGAACAGCAACCGAATCGAATCATACGGGGCACTACTTCCTTCAAAGAGATGAATTACAGCGCAAGAGCACCGGCGACATCATACCTGCCCCCGAAGTATCCACCGGCCACCTACCCCGCCCGCCGCAGCTCCGCCACAATCTCCCCCACTGCCTTCCGTGCCTCATCCTCCCGGTCCGGAGGAAAACTAATCGCCCCCACCCGGGCATGTCCCCCGCCTCCGTAGCGCTCGCAGATCGCCGCCAAATTCACCAACTCCGACGGCCCCCGCTCCGTCCAGGGATTGGTCCCCACCGACACCTTCGTACGAAAACTAGACTTGCTCAACCCCACGTTATACGTCGCCTCCGGATACAGATAGTAAGGAATAAATTTGTTGTACCCCTCCGTAGGCTGGTCCGTAATATCAAACGTAATCACGCCGCCCTCCACCACGGCCCGCTGCCTGATCAACTCCAGCGCCGCCCAGTGCCGCTCCATCAACGGCCCCAGCAGCACCTGAACAAAATCCTGATCCAGCACCTGCTGCAAACTCATCTCCGTAAGCAACGGAATCAGCCTTGGCACAAGAGAATGATCCGGCGCACTCTCAATCACCATCGTCAGCTTCATCGCCGGCGCTGCCATCTCCACCGCAGCCTTCGCGCTCTCATACCGCGCCCCATCCACAATGTCCGCCCACTGGATCAGCTCCAGCAGAGGAGCCGTATCGAACCCAAAATTCACCTGAGCAATGTCCGCAATCAGGCTCGTGCACGAAACATAGTTCGGATTAAAAAACTTCCGCATTCTCTGCGACCCGTCCGCCTGCCCCGCCTCAAAATTCTTCTGGTCGTCCGCGGACAGGAACGCACTCTGATGATGATCGAACCACCAGGTCACCTTCGGCGAAGCCGAATACTTGAAATCGACAATCGCATTCTCGCCATCTACAAACGCACTCTCATCGAACAGCGCTCCCGCCCGATGCACCAGCCCGTGATACGAGAACCTATCCGCCGTCTTCACACACTCCCGGTGAAACCGCGTAAACAGCGAAGCCGAGCAGGCTCCATCAAAACATTTATCGTGATAAAAAATCCCGCATTCCAAAGCGCACTCTCCGTGTCCAACACTCATCTCGCAGTAGCGAAGTTTCCAGCATAAGGCACACAGGACTGCTTTTGCTTCTAGGTAGCCCAAGGCTTCAGCCTTGGGTCTCTCGGGACGCAAGAAACAACTGGGGCTTTAGCCCCTGGGGTAGACCTTCTTTTCCACGTACGCCTCATTCTTGACTCGCCAATCGATCTCGACACAAGAGACCAATCCACCACTTCACAACTCATCTCACGACAAAGGAATCCCCTGATACTGCGTCTCCGCAAGATCCAGCTCCCTCTCCAGCGTCCGCAGCACATCGTCTCCAATCCGTCCCCGGTCCCGCAGTTGGATCAGCGTGCGCCGCTCCGCCTGCAGAGCCCCCTCCGCAATCTCTCGCAGCCGCGAGTAGGCCTCCTGGCCCAACCCATCGACGTTCGCCTCCTCACCCGCGCTCAGATGCGCCAGCTTATGCCGATAGCGATGCACCATGTCGTCGTACAAATGCGTAACCGGTCCATTGCTGCCCCTCCGTCCCTCTTCGAGAAAACGAATCGCCGACTTCAGCACCGCCCTCCTCGCCTCCATCTCCTCAGGATCCATCCCCTCGGCCCCCGCCAATCCCAGCCCGCGAATCAGCGCCGGCAGCGTCAACCCCTGCAGCACCAGCGTCACAAAAATTACGCAGAACGCAAGAAACACAATCAAGTTCCTCGCCTCAAACTCCTTCCCATTCCACAGCACCTCCGGCACCGAGATCGCCGCCGCCAGCGCCAGCACCCCTCGCATCCCCGTCCATCCCACCACAAACACCTCCCGCGGCTTCAGCTCCTCTTCATCCGTATGCCCCAGCCACCGCCGCTCCACAAACGACGCAAGCTTCACCGCCGGAAACACCCAGATCATCCGCAGCAAGATCAGCACCGCGCTGAACACAGCCCCATAAAAAATCAACGTCCCAATCCCATACCTGCCATGAATCCCCGCCAGCACATACGGCAGCTGCAGCCCGATCAGCACAAACACCAGCCCATTCAGCATGAACACCAGCGCCTCCCACGCGCCGTTCACCTGCAGCCGCACCGCCGGCGAAAAGAACTGCGTGCTCTTGCGGCTCATATAGATCCCGCAAGCCACCACCGCCAGCACACCCGAAGCGTGTGCTCTCTCTCCCGCCAGATAAGCCGCATAAGGCACCACCAGACTCACCACCAGCTCCACCGGCCCATCGTCAATAAACTGCTCCATCCACCCCACCACGACTCCGATCAACAACCCAATCCCCAGGCCACCAACAACTAGAAAAATCAGCCGCGCCACCCCACTCCCGACAGTCGGCATCTGTCCCCGAACCATGATCGCAATCCCAATCTCCAGCGCCAGCAAGCCCGTCGCGTCGTTCAACAAACTCTCGCCTTCAAGTATGTCGACGATTCTCCGCGGCAGCCCAATGCTCTTCGCAATCGAAGTCGCCGCAATCGCATCCGTCGTCGCCACTACCGCGCCCAGTAAAAATCCCGCCTTCCAATCCAGCGCCGTAATGAAACGATCGGAAAACTCCGCGATACCCCAAACCGTAAA
>DATMPD010000091.1:0-19381 GCA_035567955.1 Edaphobacter sp. | reverse complement strand
CGTGGGAGGATGCGTGTCCATGCTGGTTGGAAGCTGAGGAGGAGGTACGGGGCGGCAAGGCCCAGACCTAATGCGGTGAAGACGGCGAAGGTGATTGCGGCGGGTTGGGCGAGGGCGAAGCCGATGGCTGCTCCCATGAGCGGCGCGGTGCAGGGGGTGGCGACTACGGTGGCGAGGACTCCGGTGAAGAAGCTACCGGTGTAGCCCTGCTTTTGCGCGAGGTCGCCGCCGACGCTGGTGAGGGAGAGGCCGATGTCGAAGAGGCCGGCGAGCGATAAGGCGAAGAAGAAGATTCCGGAGGCGAGGAGCGTCAGGAAGATGGGGGATTGGAGTTGGAAGCCCCATCCGGCCTGGCTGCCGCCGGCGCGGAGAGCGAGCAGGACGGCGACGATGATCCAGAAGGAGACGAGGATGCCGAGGGTGTAGACGAGGCCGTGGCTGCGGAGGTGCTTGCGCTCCTGGCCGGAGGACTGGAGGAGTGCGAGGCCTTTCAGGAAGAGGACGGGGAAGACGCAGGGCATCAGGTTGAGGATGATGCCGCCGAGGAAGGCGAGGCCGATGGCGGTAAGCGTGGTGACGCTGTTCGCAGCGGCGGGTACGGGAGAGTTGGAGGAGGGCGCGGGTGCGATCTCACCGGGGACGACGGGGGAGGTGAAGTCGTAGGCGATCTCGTCGGAGAGCTTGAGGACGCCGTGAAGAGTTGCGGGAAGGGTTTTGAGGTCTTCGGAGCGGCGGACGCGGAGGCGGACTCCGTCGGCCTGCGATTCGATCGGCTGGGGGGCAGCGTTGGCGATCTGGTCCTGATCGAAGGGGTAGAACTCTGCGTGGGTCTCGCGCTTGCCGGTGGTGAGGGTGAGGACAAAGTCGGTTTGGCCGCCGGTGACGGTGAGTTTTGCGTCGGCTGGGAGAGGCTTGGGGATGAGGTTGAGGGCTTCACCGATCGCGCCGACCGGTTGGGCTTGGGCTGTGGCTGCGGGATCGACGGTGAGGTTGAGGCCGAGGTGGGCTTTGCCGGGGATGCAGACCTCACGGCAGACGAGCCAGTTAACGATGGCGTCGAGGTGGATGGGGCCGGGCTTGAGGGAGCTGGCGGCGGTGAGCTGGACGGGGAAGGCTACTTCGTCTTCGTAGCCGAAGTCCATGAGCGGGCCAAGGGGGAGGCGGCTGGGGATGGGGAACTGCATGGGGCCGGCGGTGATGCCTTCGGGGAGCGTCCAGGTGATCTTCGGGGGCTCGCCGGAGTCGCCGGCGTTGATCCAGTAGACGTGCCAGTGCTCCTCGAGTGTTAGGACGAGGCCAGCCTGGAGGGTGCCGCCGGGGGCGAAGCTGGGGGCGACCGAGACGAGTTCGGCGGTGAGATGCTGGGCCTTGACCGGGCCGGGGCCGCCGTCGCCGACGACCTGAAGCTGGGCGTTTGCGGACGGATGAAAGAAGAAGGTACAGGCGACAAGCAGCAACGTGCTAAGGCGGCGAATGTTCATCAGTGTCAATTGTAGGGCTTTGGAGGAGCGGGATATGTCACTTGTATGTCACGCGGCAGGTGTCAAACGACGGTGCTCGACCATGATGCAGCGGTCCATCACTACTAGAATGCCTCCGGCTTCGGCGCGGGTGGCGGCTTCGAGGTTGATGATTCCAAGCTGGACCCAGAGGTTGGGAAGGCCGAGATTGAGCATCTCGTCGACGATGGCCGGGATGAACTTGGGAAGACGGAAGACGTTGACGATGTCGGGTTTGATGGGGAGTTCGGCGAGGCTGGGGTAGGATTTTTCGCCGAGGACACTCTGGATGGAGGGGTTGACGGGGTAGATTTTGTAGCCGTGCTGCTGCATGTACTCGGAGACGTAGTGGCTCGGCTTGGAGGGGACCTCGGAGAGACCGATGACGGCGATGGTGCGCGGACTGGCTTTCGTGGACGCGGCGAGCATGTTGCGGATCAGTTCGGGTTCGTTCATTTTTGTTTTGTGTCCTGGTAAATCCGGATTTGAATGAAATCATTTATGGAGAAGAAAAAAAAGACCGGGGCTAAAGCCCCTCGTATTTGCTTTGCTAATTCGCAGGGCTAAAGCCCTGCGCTAATCCGGAAAAAAGCTGCACAGGCTTATTCGTTGTCCTCTACCTCTAGTTGTCCCAGGCGCCGAGGAGGCGGCGGAGGACGATGAGTTCGCCGAGGTGGTAGGCGTTGTGGTCGGCGATGAGGAGGGCTTCGCGAAGAAGGTTCTGGCCGTCGCCCCAGCGGAACGGTTTGAAGAGATCGGATTGTGGATTTTCGATGAGCGCGATGAAGGTTTTGAGATCGGCGTGAATGACCTGGATGGAGCGGTCCCAGGCTTCGGCGGTGGGGGGTTCGGGGGATTGCGGCCAGTAGTCCTGCGGCCAGCGCATGGGGTGGTAGCCGCCGGTGGGTGGCGCGGAGAAGTTGAGGATGTCGCGCTGGGAGATGCGGAGGTGTTCGAGAAGCTGCCAGGCGGAGTAGGGAAGATTGGGCGGGACAGTGCCGCGGAGGTCGGCGGGCAGGTCCTTGACAGCATCGTCGAAGGTGACGTGGGCCTGGCCGCCATTTAGGAGCTCGATCAATTGTTGGCGTAAGGGCGCATGTTCGTCCGTAGAAGTGTGCCTGGATTTGTCGGTTGTCCTGGTCGCGCTCATCGCCGGTTCCCCTTCCAGTGTTTTTGTATGTTGGATGCAAGTTGGACGTAAGAGTTACATTGGTTTGCGAGCAATGACGACGGTGAGCGGAGGAAATGTGGTGACGAGGCATCCCAGAGAGTGGGCCAAGACGATAGTATCGAGTCAGCGAGCGGGGATGACGATTGTCATCCCCAACTCAAGCGGAACGTCGGCGTTTTGATTTTGAAATAGGCTGGATTTTTACTACTGCCGCAGGCTGAAAGGGATTCAGTTGCTGTTGCCTGAGGTCTCAAGAGTCCGGGAGGCCGAGGAAGCCGCGGGCTGAGATTCCGGGGCTGGGTTCGATTCCTTGGCGTCGCTGTGGCGACGATTGTGAGCGGCATTGCGGCTCTTTGCCGTGCGAATTCTTCGCTCGATGAGGAACTTCTTCTTGAATACTTCGTCACCAAATTGGGCAAATGCGACGACGGCGATACAAAGAGCCGGAACTGCGAAAAGCATCAAGATCCCGTGATTCATAACTATCCTCGTTCATCAGGGTTCGACAGCGTTCAAGCTTCCATCAGCAGATGGATCGCTACCTGATCAGGATGGCATTGGTGATATTCCGCACCTATACCCTATTCGGGTCAAGGGTGGTTACTAAGGTCTTACTTCCATCGCTGGTGGAAGGGGTATAGCGAAGGTGTCTCTTAGCTCAGATCATCATCGCCGACAACTACGGGGAAATTGCCTTCGCGTCGCATACGGAGGTATCCGCGGATGAACGGCTCGAGGTCGCCGTCGAGGACCTTGTCTACGTCGCCGACTTCGACGCGGGTGCGGAGGTCCTTCGCCATACGATATGGCTGCAGGACGTAGCTGCGAATCTGGGAGCCGAATTTGATGTCGAGCTTGGAGTCTTCGAGTTTTTTGCTGACGGCCTTTTTCTTCTCCAGTTCGTACTCGTAGAGGCGGGAACGGAGGAGCTTCATCGCCTTCTCTTTGTTCTTGTGCTGGCTGCGCTCGTTCTGGCAGCCGGCGACGAGACCGGTGGGGATGTGGGTGATGCGGACGGCGGAGTCGGTGGTATTTACATGTTGACCACCTTTTCCTCCAGACCGGTAGGTGTCGATGCGGAGGTCGTCCGGCTTGATGTCGATGACGATGGTGTCGTCGATTTCGGGTGAGACGAAGACGCTGGCGAAGCTGGTGTGGCGACGCTTGGCGGAGTCGAAGGGCGAGATGCGGACGAGGCGATGGACGCCGGTTTCTCCGCTTAAGAGGCCGAAGGCGAAGTCGCCTGAGATGGTGAAGGTGGCGGATTTGATGCCGGCCTCGTCGCCGTCCTGAATTTCGTTGACCTCGACTTTGAAGTTCTGGCGCTCGCCCCAGCGGATATACATGCGCATGAGCATCTCGGCCCAGTCCTGCGATTCGGTGCCGCCGGCGCCGGGGTGGACGACGACGATGGCGTTGAGCGGGTCGGTTTCTTCGGAGAGCATGGTTTTGGATTCGAGTTTTTCGGCGAAGTCGACGAGGGAGGGGATCTCGCGGGCGAGGTCGGGCTCGGTGTTTTCGCCTTCCTTGGCGAGTTCGAAGTAGGCTTCGATATCGTCAGAGCGGCGGGCGAGTTCGGTGTCGTCGGCGAGCAGGGTTTCGAGGCGTTTGCGTTCGCGCATCAGGGGCTGCGAACGTGCGGCGTCGGCCCAGATGGTGGGGTCCGACATTTTTTCTTCAATGGTGGCTAGTTCGCGGCGCAGTCGGGCCGAGTCAAAGATACTCCCGCAGATCGCGGACTTTGTCGCGGACCGGGGAGTAGGAGTATTCGAGATCAGTAAGCATATTAGTTCTAGTTTACGGCAACTCGGCGTTGCAGGCTTAAGGCGAGGGCTAGAGTGGTGATGAGGGCGCAAGCGTAGGCGAAGAGGTCGCCGTAGCGGGCGTAAAACGTGAGGTCGTTTTCGTAGCCGAAGTGCACGCGAATGCTGGTTCGCTGGTGTCGCGGTGCGGCGGCAGTGACTCGGCCGTAGGGATTGATGGCCGCGGTGACTCCGGTGTTGGTGGCGCGAAGAATCCAGCGGTGATTTTCGATGGCGCGCATGCGAACCATGTTGAGGTGCTGCCAGGCGGCGCTGGTGTCGCCGTACCAGCCGTCGTCGGAGATGTTGACTAGAACCTGTGCGCCATTTTTGACGAACTGGCGGACCTCATCACCGAAGATGGACTCGTAACAGACGAAGGTGCCATAGGTGTGGCCGCGAAAGGGGAAGACGGTGCGGTTGGAGCCGCGATCCATGTCCCCGGCGCCAGCGGTGAGCTTGCGGGCGAAGAAGAAGAAGCTCTTGAAGGGAATGTACTCACCCCAAGGGACGAGATGGATCTTGTCGTAACGAGCCGGGGAGCTGCCATCAGGAGTGAATATGGCTGCGGAGTCATATTTGAAGTAAGGGCGGTCGCTTTGTGGATCAGGATTTGGAACGATGCCGATGCTGCCGATGATCAGCAGCGCCTGGCTGGAAGCGGCAAGGTCGTTCATGCGCTGGTGGAAGTTAGGGTCAGTGGTGAAAAAGCCTGAAGGCGCTTCGGGCCAGACGATGAGGTCGGTCGGAGTGGGTATGGGCGCGCTGGGATCGGCTCCTGCGGGGGGAGGCTGGGTGCGGATGAGAAAAACGGACTGGGTCTCTGCAAGTTCCGGGATTCCGAGGAGGAATTTTGGCGATGGATAGCGGCTGAGATAGGAGAAGGAATCGAGGAATTGCTGGGTTGAGGGCTGGGGGCCGGTGCTGGCAGCTCCAACCTCCAGGTTCTCCTGCACGAGGGTGGCGGTGGCGGTGGTGGGAGAGGGCTTCGGGTTTGCGATCAGTCGCAGGCCTGCGATGTAAAGGACGATGATGATGACTCCCACGACGGTGAGGACTGGGCGAGTGAAGCGGCGCTCGCGGATGCGAATGCGGATGAGCCAGAGAGCATTGACGGCGGCGATGAGGAAGGACAGGCCGTAGACCCCTGTGATGGGCGCGAGACGTGTCAGGAGGGGATTGTCGACCTGGGTGTTGCCGAGCGGATCCCAGGGCAGGCCGGTGATGCGGGCGCGGGCGAGTTCTACGGCGACCCAGGCGAATGGAACGAGGAGAAGAGCGGTCTGGCGGCCGAAGCGTCGGCGGAAGGCGGCAATCAGTGTTCCAAACAGCGCGTGGTAAAGGCCGAGATAGAGGCAGAAGAGGATGAGGATGCCAGCGGCGATCGGTTTGTCGAGGCCGCCGTAGAGGTACATCGTCTGATAGATCCAGTAACAGTTGCCTAAGTACCAGAGGAAGCCGCAGGCGTAACCGAGAGCGGCTCCTTGAGCGACGGTAAGTGGATTTCCTCTCTTGGTGTTACCGAGAAGCGCCCAGAGAAGAGGAAGAAGCGCGATCCAGCAGAAGGCGGTGCGCCAGAGGGGCGTGGGTCCTGCGATGGGGAAAGGGAGAATCTGAAGGATGCCGGAGAGTACGGCCATGGCCCACAGGCGCAGGGGGATTTGTCGCATCGCGTCTGAAGTCTAACATTGAGCTATTAATTCGCAGCTAGATGGGAGA
The DNA here is from genome assembly GCA_035567955.1 of Edaphobacter sp. Classification (GTDB taxonomy): domain Bacteria; phylum Acidobacteriota; class Terriglobia; order Terriglobales; family Acidobacteriaceae; genus Edaphobacter. Next base: position 13,190 of record DATMPD010000091.1, on the reverse strand, counting down.
TACAATCAACCAGTATGGATTTTGTGATTCATGTCGTTGCCAGAATCGTTGTGCCGTTGTTCTTTATCGGAATGGCAGGGTCTGCCGTTGTGATTGTGGTCAGCTTTGCAGAAGATCTGAAAGAGTTGCTGGGAGATGAAGATTAGCTGCCGACGTCAAGGACGGGAATATAAGTCCCCAGTACCGGGGAGTCGGGGTGGCCTTCTACTCGAGGTCGACGGTGTGACCTTTGCTGCCGATGTGATTCGATATTGCCGGTGGAACGGACCCATCAACAAACCATAATGGCCTCCAAGCAAACTATCACTAAGCCCCAATCGAACCGCGTCCGCCTGGTCGTGGCCTCGTCGGTCATGCTTACCTTTATTTCTTTCTGGCGAGCGGCGGCGATCGTGCTGAACGATCTTGGGTCTTCCGCCTTCTACGCAGGCGGCATTGCGGAGGAGGCTGTGGGCAAAGCGGCGCCGTGGTTCATTCTGGGCGTCATGCTGTTCAGCTTCGCGGTGCGGTCGGTGTATGTCGAGAGCTGCAGCATGTTCACGCGGGGCGGCGTCTACCGCATCGTGAAGGAGGCGCTGGGCGGGACGTTTGCCAAGGTGAGCGTTTCGGCGCTGATGTTCGACTACATTTTGACGGGGCCAATCTCGGGCGTGTCGGCCGGGCAGTACATCGTGGGGCTGCTGAACGAGCTGTTCCGGCTCTGCGCGGCGCATCACTGGATGCACATGCTGGTGATGCATCCGAATGGGACGGCGCGCCAGTTTCCGGTGGATGGCACCTCGGCTGTGATTGCCGGCCTGATCACGATCTACTTCTGGTGGCAGAACACCAAGGGCATCGAGGAGTCGAGTGACAAGGCCCTGAAGGTGATGAAGATCACGACTGTGATGGTTGTGATTCTGCTGACGTGGGGGATATTTTCTGTACTCCATGTGGGGGCGCATCTTCCACCGTTGCCTACGCCGGACAATCTTCACTTCAGCCAGGATGCTCTTGGATTTCTCAAACACACCAACTTCATGCACTCGCTGGGGCTGTTTGGCGTGTTGATGGCCTTTGGGCACTCCGTTCTGGCGATGAGCGGCGAAGAGTCGCTAGCGCAGGTGAATCGCGAGATCGAGCATCCGAAGCTGAAGAACCTGAAGCGCGCTGCGATCGTGATTGCGATCTACAGCTTCATCTTTACGGGAATCGGCACGCTCCTGGCCGTGATGCTGATTCCCGATACGGTGAGGGTGCCTCTCTATCGCGACAACCTGATTGCCGGGATGGCGATGTTCATGGTGGGTCCGCTGGCGCTGCGGATCGGCTTCCGTATCTTCGTGGTGATCGTTGGATTTCTGATTCTTGGCGGCGCGGTGAATACTGCGATTGTCGGCTCGACTGGCGTGTTGATGCGGGTGGCCGAAGATGGTGTGCTGTCGGACTGGTTTCGTAAGCCGCAGCGCAAATATGGGACCAGTTACCGCATTGTGAACCTGGTCGCCGGACTGCAGATGTTCACGATCATCGTGGCTCGGGGCAATGTGATTATGCTGGGCGAAGCGTATGCGTTCGGTGTGATCTGGAGCTTTACGTTCAATGCTCTCGCGATGCTGGTCCTGCGTTGGAAGTACAAGGGAGAACGGGGATGGAAAGTCCCGCTCAACCTACGCATCGGCAAAACCGAGATACCTCTCGGACTACTTTCGGTGTTTTTAGTTCTATTGACTACGGCGATTGTGAACCTATTTACAAAGTCGGTAGCTACGGTAAGTGGGATTATTTTTGCGGCTGCATTCTTTCTGATTTTTTCGCTCTCGGAACGCGACAATAAGCGACGCCACGATATTACGACCAGGCAGATGAGGGAACACTTTCAGCTGGAGCATCAGGATAATGTCGGACGGGAAGCACTAGAGATTCGGCCGGGCGCGGTTGTGGTGACGATGCGTGATTCGGCAGCGCCGTTCGCGTTGAAGTGGGCTTTGACGCACACCAACACGGACGATCAGGATCTGGTGGTGCTGGCGGCGCGGATGATGGGCGCGGGCGGGCCGGAGTATGTGGATGCCTCGGAGCAGTTATTCAGTGAACACGAACAGATGCTGTTTACCAAAGCGGTGTCGGTTGCGGAGAGCTTTGGAAAACATATTTCGCTTCTTGTAGTTCCTGCCGGCGATATTTTTTCTGCTCTGGTTCAGACGGCTAACTCGCTTGAGGCAGCGGCGGTGGTCTCTGGACTATCGACGAAGCTGACGGCACAGGAGCAGGCCTATCACGTTGGCCAGGCGTGGGAGGCGCTGCCCGAGCCGAAACGGCAGTTTACGTTCTATGTGATCAAGCCGGACGGTGGGGCGCTCAGCTTCCATATTGGACCGCATGCTCCGACGATTGAGCCGCATGAGGTACAGCTGGTGCATCGTCTCTGGCTTAATATGCGCCGTGCGCCCCATATGCAGGATCTGCACCATAGCGATATTTTGACGTATGCGCTGACCCGCATGGCCAATGAGTTTGCACGGGATAAACAGGGAACTTTGCAGGATCTGCGGAAGTGTATCGAAGAGAGCCATCATCGTCATGGCCTGGGCGGGCGGTACGAGGAATTGGACGATGCCGGACCGGGATATGCGATTCAGGCGCTGGGTTCGGATGCAAAGAGTGAAGACAATGCCGCTACTTCGAGTAAATCGAAGTAGCTTACGAGTTACATTTATTTGCTTGATGTTACTTCGTTCTGTATCGTCGTAGAGGTGGCCGTAAGAATTCGCCCATGTCTGTGTGGCGCCGAGCGATTGAACCTGTCAATGCCAACTCAATGCCAACTCAATGCCAAATGGAGGTAACACGTGGAAGTAAATCGTATTATTGCTGAGATTGATGCTCAGATATTGAAGTTGCAACAGGCGCGCTCTCTGCTGGCTGGGACGACTACGTCCGCAGCACGCACAGGCCGAGGCCGCCCCAAAGGCAGCAAGAATACTGCTGCGTCCGCGACGCCTGCCACAACACCTCGCAAACGCAAATTGAGTCCCGAGGGCCGGAAGCGCATTGCCGACGCAATGAAGAAGCGATGGGCGGAGCGTCGGAAACAGACCGCAAAGAGTTAGTTTGTTGATCTCAAGAAGAGCGCAGGTGCCTCGAGTTGAGGCGCCTGCGCTTTTCCAGTTGACTGTTAGCGGCGTATCGACCTAAACCCGATAGGGTGAGTAACAAAATGCAGTTTGCCGGTAAACGAAGTCGCGGCTTCGAGAAACAGCAGATCCCTCCACTGCGCTGCGGTGGAATCTCCGCAGCATTACCGGGTAATGATTACTTCGCGAAGACTATCCTTTGCGAGGAAGAACCGGTAGTTACTGAACCCACTTAGCATGTTTTCAATCTTGCGATTGTTGTAGACATTGAGGAGTGGATAGTTCCCTGCCCGCTGCATCTCAACGACATCGGTGTCGGTGAGATGGTACCGGCAGAACACGGTGTCTGGATTCGATGTCTGGTGGAAGAAGGCAAGCATCAAGCCTCCGGGCTGCAGGACCTGATGGATGCGGGTTAGTACAGGAACGACAAGGGGCTCAGGCAGATAATCCGCCGTATCCCAGAGAATGACCACGTCGAAGATGCGTCCGGAGAAGTTGAGGTTGGTCTGGAGGAAGCGCTCGACGTCGTACCCGGGCGGTTCTCCGGGTTCGCCGGGAATAACCCATTCCGGCTTGGATGCTTCTTCGACTACGTTTGCCATGTAGATGCTGTGGCCGAGGCTGGTGATGTAGTTGATGTTGGTGGAAGAGGTTGGGCCGATGTCGAGGATACGCAGGGATTCCTGTGTCCGCAGATACTTCATCAACTCTTTCCATCCGCTTGAATGACGAGGCACGCGGCCAGCGTTACTTCCACGTGAATTGTTTGTGCTATCGCCGCCGCCGAAAAGGTTGCGCATATGCTCGCTTCCCTTTCTGGTCTAAGCCTTAGGTTGAGAAAACAGAGAAGCGCTCGCCTCTGCCGGCGGGGGGACAGCGACAGCAGGCGTTGCGGGCTTGGGCACCTCTGACGTGACTTTGAGTTCGACGCGACCGGTTAGAACAGCGCTTTCTTCGATCGAGAGTCTGCCGGCGAGGATATCTCCAATGACGATGGCGGACTGACGCAGATCGACCCGGCCAGTGGCCTGAATGTTCCCCGTAAGATGGCCGAAGATAATCACATCGCGAACATGGATATCGGCTTTGGCGCGCGCATTTGGACCAATGGTCAAGCGGCTTTCGGGGAGGGTTACGGTTCCTTCGACATCTCCGTCGATGTAGAGGTCTTCACTGCCGGAGAGCTCTCCCCGGATGACGACCGACTTACCGATGACGGTGGAACCCTCGGCTGGCTTCATATGTTTTTTGTTCTCCCTTGGTCGTGTCTGTTGCGGTTGGGTCTTGCCCGAACTATACCCAAGCTCATGCCGCGAGGCAACCTGCTCCAGTTTTGGCAAGGTTCAGCGTCTTACGTAAGATGGGCAAGATGGGTAAAACATGCGGGAGAAGTGTGGGGTTGGTACCAATTGCAGCAGGAGGAGATAAGCCTGTTTCCTCTTGTGCGTTCCGGTGGATCGCGGCTTCAGGATGGCAAAGATCATGCACCCGGATTGCGGTGATACTTCTTCTCCTGTTGCCCGCAGGTCCGCGGGCGAGGGCGCAGACCGCCGATCCACCACGAGATGCGGCGGGCTCCTCGCCGCTGTCGATTCCGCCGCGCTCCTGGGCGATCGATGCCGCTGCAAACGAGTTGGTGGCCCTGCATCACAAGAACTCCTATCTGCGGTATCGCATGGAGATGAACAATGAGAGGGGCCAACAGGTCCGCGACGTCATTGAAAGCAAGGACGGTACCGTGGCGCGGCTGATTTTGAAGGATGGGAAGCCGCTGACTCCGGAACAGGACAAGGCGGAACGAGAGCGTTTGAACGACATGGAAGCTTCGCCTGCGGCTTATGCCAAACATGTGAAAAACGGCGAGTCGGAAAAGTCGATGGCGGACAAACTGGTGCCAATGATGGCGGACGCTATGCTCAACAGCTACACGCCGGGACAGCCGCAGTCGGGCAGGAATGGCGGGGCTCTGGAGATCGTTCTGGACTATAAGCCAAATCCGAAGTTTGTTCCGCCGACCACGGAGGCGCAGGCGCTGACGGGGCTGGAGGGGAGGGTGTGGATCGATGCGAAGACGCGCTATGTGGTGCGCATGGAAGGGACGATCTTCCGCGGAGTGAACTTCGGCTGGGGCATGCTGGCACATATCTATCCGGGCGGCAAGGTTGAGATGAACCAGACCCACGTCGGCGACAATCGGTGGATCTTCACCGACTTTTCCATGCAACTGACCGTGCGGGCCCTGATGGTCAAGAAGCTGGAGATCCACTCCAGTGCAAAGACCAGCAACTACCAGACGCTTGGGCCGATGAGCTATCAGGATGCGATCCGTCTGCTGCTGGCGACTCCGCTGCCGGAACGATAAGATCTGCTCAAAACTGAAGGCTTAAGGATTACTCCGGATGAGACGGATTCGCAGACGCCTCAGGCGGTGACTCGGGCCTTTGCGAAGAGCGTCTGGCGGCGAACGGTGAGGGCTTCGATGCGATCGCGTTGTACCTCGAAGCCACGCCCGATGGCAGTTGGCACGACGATTTCGCCTTTGGGGCTGACGGTAACCGCGAGCTCGACGATGTCCTGGGCCCAATAACGGCTGGAGGCGGAGACGTCGCCGGGAAGGGAGAAATTGGGCAGCGAGGATAGCGCGATGTTGTGGGAGCGGCCGATTCCGGTCTCCAGCATGCCGCCGCACCAGACGGGGATGCCACGTTCGGCGGCGGCGTTATGGACGGCGATCGCTTCGCTGAAGCCGCCGACGCGGCCGACCTTGATGTTGATGATGCGGCAGGATTCCATATCGATGGCGGCGAGGGCGTCGCGGCGGTTGCGGATGGATTCGTCGAGGCAGATGTCCGTTCTAAGGCGTTTCTGCAGCATGGAGTGGAAGTAGAAGTCGTCGTACCAGAGAGGCTGCTCGATCATGAGCAGGTTGAACTGGTCCCAGCTGGCGAGGTGGTCGAGATCCCTCATCCGGTAGGCGGAGTTGGCGTCGCAGCTCAGGGTAATGTCGGGCCAGCGGTTGCGGACGGCCTCGAAGATTTTTGTATCCCAGCCGGGCTTGCACTTGAGCTTGATGCGCTGGTAGCCGGCGGCGAGCTCGCTCGCAATCTTCTTCATCAACTGCGCCTGCGAGGGCTGAATGCCGATCGAAACGCCACACGGGATGACGGTACGAATTCCGCCGAGGAGTTCGGCAAGCGAGATGCGCTCAACCTGAGCTTCGAGGTCCCAGACGGCGTTTTCGAGCGCCGCTTTGGCCATGCGATGACCGCGCACCTGGCGGAAGATCTCCGGACAACTGCCTCCGCGTTCCACATTCGCGTCGAGAAGACTGGGACCAAGCTCGTTCTCGGTCATAAGCCAGGCGGTGTCGATGGTCTCGTCACTGAAGTGAGGGTGTTCGCCGGCGACACACTCCCCCCAGGCGGTGAGGCCTTCGGATTCAAGTTCTATCAGGAGGATGCGGCGGGCGGTGGTCACGCCGAAGCTGGTCTCGAACGGATGAGCCAGCGGCATATTGATCTCGCGCATGTGGATGGCATCGATGTTGAGCATGTGCTGTTCCTGTCCTTCCGATCTTTCCGATTGTCTCAAGCTGCTGCAGTATGGCGGAGCGGCTGCGGTCGATGATTGTCAGAGGGTATCTTTCAACGTGGTCACTTGTCTGAGGCTTCCTTCCATCTTCCAAGAAGAAAACTGCCATTACCCTGAGCGTCAACTTCGTAGCCGATGACGGTAAGGCCACGATGGAACGCCGACTCTAGCGCCTCGTGGTTGCTGCTTTGCAAGGCTCGCGCAAGGCTTCGTTGCTGGGCATCCTGCTTCCACTGGTAGATGGTATGCGGGACGGTGACACGTTCGATGATTTCGGTTGGCGGAGCTTCACCGCGGAGCATACCTGTCACCCGGTCGGAACGCAACCACCACTCCGCGTATAGCCTATCTGTCGGCAGGCCTCCCTGCAATGGGGAGGAGGAGGGACCGTAGAAATCGGGCTGGTAACGCCGGACGATGACGCCGAGCCGGGCGATGTTCAGATGGGCGTTGCGGATCTCCAGCGGATCGAAGGTCCACTCCATCAGATCGAAGCCGCGGGCTATGGCGTCGTCGCGCTGGGCAAGCTTGAGGCGGCGGCCTATGCCTGCGTTGCGGTATTGCAGCAGTACGGCCAGCATGTGGGAGTGGAGGTATGGCTTGCCGTCACGGTAGCCGGGCAAAGACATGGCGAAACCGACGAGGGTGTCTCCGTCAAAGGCTCCGATGACCTGGCCGCCGATCCGTTGCGCGACGACAAAGACGCGTCGGGGGATGACATCGCCATCGCTGTAGCCCCAGACTTCGATCTGCAGCACGACGCAGCGCTCAAAGTGTTCGAGGGTTGTGAGGGGTTGGATGTGGATGTCGCTTTGCGGGCTTGCGTTCATGGCCTTGGTGGCTCGCTGGGGGCGCTCTTCGCCTGGTTCCATAGCTTGTCGAGCTCCGACGGCGTAGAGGCCGCCAGAGCGTCGCTGCTGCCTGCGGCAGACTCCATGGCAGCGAAGCGGCTGCGAAACTTTGCGTTCGTCGCACGCAGAGCCGATTCGGGGTCGATTTTGAGATGTCTGGCGAGATTGACAGCGGTGAAGAGGAGGTCGCCGAACTCGGCTTCAATGGCTGCTTTGGACTGTCCGGTTGACGATGGCGTTAACTCGGCCTTCAGCTCGCCGATCTCCTCGTGGAGTTTGTCGAAGAGTCCGTCGGCATTCGGCCAGTCGAAGCCGACCTTTGCGGCGCGGGAGCCCAGCTTGCTTGCCTCGAGGACGGCCGGCATCGCGCGGGGAATGTCGTCCAGCATCGATGACTGCGGGCCTGACGATGGTGCGGTTGTGGACGCGCTCTTCTCGGATTGCTTGATCTGCTCCCAGTTACGGAGGACGTCGGATGAGTTCGCGACCTCGGCTCCGGCAAAGATATGGGGGTGGCGGCGGATCAGTTTTGCGTTCAGGTTGGAAGCGACGTCCTGCAGGGTAAAGTAGCCGGCCTCGGAGGCCATCTGTGCGTAGAAGAGCACTTGCAGCAGCAGATCGCCCAGCTCATCTTTCAGGTCGGGCCAGGCGCGGCGTTCGATGGCGTCGAAGACCTCGTAAGTCTCCTCCAGGGTGTGCCGCTTGATGGAGTCGAAGGTCTGTTCGCGGTCCCAGGGGCATCCGTCCGGCCCGCGCAGGCGAGCCATGATCGCTATCGCCTCGGCGAGCGAAGCGGTGGCGGCGGAGGGTACGGCTTCCAACTTAAGACTCTGCGGTAGGGGTGGGGCCATGCCTTCAACTTTACTCGATACCATTGGCTTTTCTGATTGGATGCAAATCGACTATGCTTGGGACCATATGGTGCCTGAGCCTGTAGCGACAGCCAAACCTACACGACGCAGAAGCCGATGGGTGCTCCTGCTTGTCCTGCCTTATCTTGGACTATGTTTTCCACAGATTTATGCGCGGGCTACGCCGGCCCTGTGGGGCTTTCCGTTTTTCTACTGGTATCAATTCGCTTGGGTGATCGCCGCTTCTGCACTTCTGGCAATCGTCTACCGAAAGCTAAAGACCTAGGCGCGGATAGCTGGCAGGGTGAAACTCATGCTGCCCCTGCCGCCGTCGGGAGAAGATGCAACGCGTCGGGAGCATACCGGCGCATTGCATGAAGGTGGGTTTTGTGCTGCGGGTTGTCGTACGAAGCTTTCAACGAAGAGATAGCTTATTACTGGCCACTTGGGCCGCTTGAAGCCGTGGTGGGTTTCTGGTCGCCCATGTTGGACATCAGTTTGATATCGACACGGCGATTCTTGGCACGTCCGGCGGCTGTAGTGTCGCTTGCCACCTGCTGATCTTTACCGATCCCTACGAGATAGAACTTGTGCGGCGGGATGTTGTACTTCGACTGCAGGTAGTTCGCTACCGCATCGGCACGACGCTGGCTGAGCTGGTAGTTGTAGGTGGCGTCGCCCACAGAGTCGGTTCCACCGGTAAGTGCCAGAATGTAGCCGCGCGCGTTGGAGAGATTAGCCGCCAGATCATCGAGCTGCTTCTTGTCGTCGGCGGTCAAAACATATTTATCGAAACCGAAGGTAACGCTTACGTCGGAGAGCTGCTTGTAGTTATCCAGATTGGCGACGACACCGCTCAAACTATCGACCCGGTTGTAAGCCTCCTGCGCCGACTTGTTGGCTGCATCTGCTGATTGGCCAGCGGCTAGCGCATGCTGATCGGCCGTGTTCGCTGCGCTCTGGGCTCCAGCGATTCCGGTCTTGGCGCGCTCGTCGGTGTCCTGAATGTTGCGGTGATCGGCGGCGGTTTTGGTGTCCAGATCGTTGGTCTGCTGGATGATTGGAGCGGTCTGGGAGCGAACGTAGTTCTTGCTCGAGCAACCGACCGTAAAGACGAGGACGAATGCACTGGCTAAAGCGACGGTACAGGCAGACTTTAATTTTGTATCGTATTGACTGGTCGAGCTCATGGACTCATTCTCCTGGTTAGAAGTGCTACAACAGAACTTTTAGAGCAATCGCGATGCCAAAGGGTTGCCCAGTATAAACCGTTTGTTTTCATGTGCTTTCGCTTGGAAGAGCGGGGGTTCTCCAGTTGCTGCGCTGCCCCCACCGGGAACTTTTGATGGGATAGAGCGTCAAATCTTCTAAGCAAATCTCTGCACATTCCGCGCAGGATTTGGCCGACTACACTTAAGATACGGCTCCGATCACCCCCATGGATCTTCACCAGAAAATCCGGACTCTCCCTACCCAGCCGGGATGCTACCTCTACAAAAATGCGGAGGGCGAGGTGATTTACGTCGGGAAGGCGAAGAACCTTCGGGCGCGAGTACGTTCCTATTTTCTGGAGGCATCCCAGGTCAACGCGAAGACCGGTTCCCTGATGCGCGAAGCTGTCGATGTAGAGTACATCACGGTCGCGAACGAACATGAGGCGCTGGCGCTGGAAAACAACCTTATCAAGCAAAAAAAGCCGCGGTTCAACATTCTGCTGCGCGACGACAAGACCTACCCGTACATCAAGCTGACGATGAATGACCGGTATCCCAAGGTGTTCGTGACGCGCAGGCTGCGCAGGGATGGGGGAGCGTACTACGGACCGTATTTCCCCGGCAATCTGGCCTACCGCCTGGTGGACCTGATTCACAGGAGTTTTCTGATTCCAAGCTGCAAGGTCGATCTGTCGCGCTACCATCCGCGGGCTTGCCTGCAGTACTACATCAAGCGTTGCCTGGGACCATGCGTAGAGGGTTTGACGACGCCGGAGAGCTACCGGCAGACCATCCACGATGTGCGGCTCTTCCTGGAGGGGCGTCCGAGCGAGTTGGAACAGTCGTTGACGCAGCGTATGAACGCGGCGGCGCAGGCGGAACAGTTCGAGCTTGCGGCACGGCTGCGCGATCAGATCGTTACGGTGCACCAGATGCAGGACAAGCAGCGCATGGCGACGGCGGATAACGAAGACGCGGACGTCTTCGGCTACCACTATGAGAACGAGATGCTGGCAGTGAACCTGTTTCATATGCGCAGCGGCAAGATCGTCGATCGGCGCGACCTCTTCTGGGAGGATCTGCCGGAGTCGCTGCTCGATACGTTTACCGAAATTGTGACCGAGACAGACGAACTGGAAACGATCAACCGCATGGAACCTGATCCCGCGGCACCGGCGCCGGAGATCGGTGAAGGCATCCCGATTGTTCAGCACACAGCCGTATCGGAGCCTGGCGCCGGGTTCAGCCCTGCGGTGTTCTTTTCGGCGCTGTTGAAGCAGATCTATCTCGATCAGAGCTATGTGCCGCGATCGATTCTCGTGCCGGTGGAGTTTCCCGATCGCGCCCTTCTGGCGGAGATATTGACAGAGCGGACGGGGAGGCGGGTTGAGATTCTGGCACCGCAGCGCGGGGAGAAGCGTTCGCTGGTCGATCTTGTTTGCCAGAATGCGAAGCAATCTTACGATCAACGGTTTCGAGTGCTGCAGCCGGGAATGAAGGCGATTCAAGAGGCCCTGCAGGACGCGCTGACGCTGGAGGAACTGCCGCGCCGGATCGAATGCTTCGATATTTCGCATATTCAGGGGGCGGAGACGGTGGCCTCCATGGTGGTGTGGGAGGACGGTGCGATGAAGAAGTCCGACTACCGCAAGTTTCAGGTGAAGACCGTGACTGGCGTCGATGACTTTGCGAGTATGCGCGAGGTGATCCATCGCCGTTACAAACGGCTGCAGGAGGAGAAGAAGGCGTTCCCTTCTCTCATCCTGATCGATGGTGGACTTGGTCAACTCCATGCGGCGTATTCGGCGCTCGAAGAGATTGGGATTACGCTGCAGCCGCTCGCGTCGATTGCAAAGCGCGAGGAGATCATCTACGTCTATGGACAGGAGAATGAGCCGGTGGTGCTGGATCGGCGGTCTCCCGTGCTGCACCTGATGCAGAAGATTCGCGACGAGAGCCACCGTTTTGCTGTGACCTACCATCGCAAACGGCGGCAGATGCGCGACCGCGAGAGTGAGTTGCTATCAATACCGGGCGTCGGGCCAAGGACGCGACAGCGCTTGATTGAACACTTCGGGAGTGTGCGCGGCATCAAGCAGGCCGCGCCGGACGCCTTGACCGCAGTCGTGAACGCTGCGACAGCCGAGAAGATTCGCAACTACTTCGACGCCGAAGCTACAAGTACCGCGGTTCTGCCGATACTTCGTTAGGCCTCCTTGTCTGCTCCATCATTGTTGGCTGTAGTCGCCGGCGGACGGAACTGCGCCGCCACTCTTGAAGGTATTGCATGCTGCGACCGTTCCCTGCTCGAGGCCGCGCCTAAACCAGCCGACGCGTTGCGCGGAGGAGCCGTGGGTGAAGCTCTCCGGACTTACTGTTCCGCGCTGCATTCGCTGCAGGTGGTCGTCACCCACGGCTGCCGCAGCCTTCAGCCCAGCCTCGATATCGGCGTCGTGAACGATTTGACGCTGTTCGGTAGTGTGCGCCCATACACCTGCGAGGCAGTCCGCCTGCAATTCGAGATCGACTGAGAGAGGATTTCTCTCGGATGGATCCTGCCCGGAGAGCAGCCGAACCTTTTGTTCGATTCCGAGAATATTCTGCACATGGTGACCGAGCTCGTGTGCGACAACGTAAGCCTGGGCGAAGTCCGCACTGCTGCCGCCCAGGCGCCGGAGTTCATCCCAGAAGCTAAGGTCGATGTAGACCATCTGGTCGGCAGGACAATAGAACGGGCCAGTCTGGGACTGCGCGGCACCGCAGGCGGATTGGGTGTAGTCGCGAAAGAGCACAAGCTTTGCACGGCGATAGTCTTTTCCGGTCTGCTCGGGCAAAAGTGTTGCCCATGTCTTCTGCACATCGTCGAGCGTCCACGAGACAAGATGCGCGGAGCGATCTTCGGCGGGCGATGCAGCGTATGGGCGTCCGTCGGTGGTCTGCTCTCTTTGCGAGGAGACAGCGCCGCCTCCCGACAGATAACTGCCGATGTAGTTGCGCCCAGTCACCAGACTGATAATGACGAGTATGACGAAGCCGACGATGCCGAGGCCCCCGCCTCCGAAACCTCCGCCGCCAGAAGAGCCGCGTCTGTCTTCGATATCGCTGCTTAGTTCACCGGGCGTCCAGTCCATGCTTCACTCCAGTCGTTACGTCTCCATTTTACAAATAGGCAGGCATCGGCCGTCAGATGCGCGTTTCGTCGTTGCGAGTTATCCGCGACGATATGCTACTCTCCGAAAACCGATGCCGAAACTTCAATCTGAACTCCCACGCGTTCTGAACGCATCTCACGCGACCTCTATTGTTGTGGGCATCATCATCGGCAGCGGCATCTTTCTTGTTCCACGGGAGATGATGGCTGCGGTGGGCTCATCGCGCGCGGTCTATGCGGTGTGGATTGTTGGCGGGCTTCTTTCGCTCTTCGGCGCGATGACCTATGCAGAGATCGCTGCGGCGCGACCACGGTACGGTGGCGAGTACGCTTTTCTGCGCGAGGCCTATGGCGATCTTGCCGGCTTCCTCTATATGTGGACGCAGATTACAGTCGCCAAACCGGCTTCGCTG